>DATKFB010000146.1:0-2516 GCA_035544435.1 Polyangia bacterium | reverse complement strand
GGCGTCCATGCGAATCCCGCACGCTCCGAACCGCGCGCCCTGTCCGGCTTTGAGCAGATCGTCCCAGGTGAAATCCATCGAGCGCGGGTCGGGGATCGCGAGACGCATCCGGTCGACCACCGGAGGGGTGTCCCCGAGACGGCTTTCGTCGTCTCGCGAACGAACGCACGCCTTCCGAGGCGCAGAACACGCTGAGCCCCAGTCCGACGATCGGAAGCCATCTCCTTGCCCAACTGGCCACTGGACGGACGTTCCTGTTTGGCAGTCGAGCACGCCGATATCTGTCGGTCAAGGAAGGCCCAGCTGCTCACGCTCTCGCCACGCTATCGCGCCTTCCCGTGGTCCCGCTGAGCCGCGGCGACGCCGCGAGGAACATTTCCTCGCGCACGTTGTCCGAGCTGTCGTGACCGACCTTCCTGCCGGACCTCGGGGCGGCGTCTTCGCCGCGCTCGGGGTCTTGCGCGATCCGTACGGAGCGCTCGCGCGCTACGCGAAGGCCCACGGCAACCCCTTCACCTTGTCGCTGCCGCCACAGGGGACGATCGTCGTCACCGCCGATCCCGCCGCCATCCGCTCCGTCTTCGCGGCGGATCCCGAAACCTTCGGCTCGAGCGCGACGAAGGCCATGGGCCCGATCCTCGGGCCGGGGTCGGTCCTGATCCTCGAGGGCGCGGCCCACCGCCGCGCCCGCAAGTTGCTCAACCCGCCGTTCCACGGCGACCGCATGCGCGCGCACGGCCGCCTCATACAGGACATCACGCGCGAGCGCATCGCGCGCCTTCAGCCCGGAGATCGCGTCTCGGCGCAGGACCTCGCGCAGGCGATCTCGCTCGAGATGATCCTGCAGGCGATTTTCGGCGTGCGCGGCACCGAACGCCTCGCGCGCTTCGACCGTGCCGTGCGCGACCTCATGGCCACGCTCGGCCCGTTCGTCGCTTTCGAGCTGTTCCGACGGTCGTGGGGCGGGCTTGGCCCGTGGGACCGGTTCCTGCGGCGGCGCGCGGAGCTCGCGGCGCTCGTCGCCGAGGAGGTCGCGGCGCGCCGCGCCGGCGGGCCCGCGCGCGAGGACATCCTCAGCCTGCTGCTCGCCGCGCGGGACGAGGACGGCAAGCCGATGTCCGACGCCGAGATCTTCGACGAGCTACTCACGCTCGTCGCGGCCGGCCACGAGACGACGATGATCGCGATCGCCTGGGCGCTCTACTGGTTGCACCGCACGCCCGCGGCGCTCGCGCGTCTCCGCGAGGAGCTCGACGGCGTCCCGCCCGATCCCGATCCGGACGCCCTTGCCCGCCTCCCCTACCTCGACGCCGTCCTCGCCGAGACGCTGCGCCTCTACCCCGTGGTCCCACTCGTGACGCGCAAGCTCGCGCGCTCCTTCGAGATCAAGGGCCACGCGCTCCCCGCGGGCGTCACCGTCGGGCTCGCGACGAGCCTTGTCCACTACGACCCCGCGCTCTACCCCGAGCCCCAGCGCTTCCGCCCCGAGCGCTTCCAAGAGCGGACCCTCGGCCCCGCCGAGTACTTCCCCTTTGGCGGCGGGACGCGCCGATGCCTCGGCGCCGCCTTCGCGCTCTACGAGATCAAGATCGCCCTCGCGACGCTGCTCAGCGCGCTGCGCCTCCGCCCGCGCGACGACCGCGCCGTGCGCCCCGCGATGCGTGCCGCTGGCGTCGGCCAGGCGCGCGCGGTCGAGCTCGTCGTCACGGCCCGCGCGGACCGGGCCTAGAGATGACCGAGATGTCGCGATTGCGTCGCAGCGCCCGCCCGTCCCCTGGCCGGCTCGGGGGTGGCGCCGCCGATCATCGGACCTGCTCAAATGAAGACACCGTCCGTCGCGTGGCGCATGGTGCCTTATGGCGGCAGCGCGAGCGGCGGCGGCGTCATGCTGCACCAGACGGGCGTCACCGACACGATCGACCCCACAGCAGGCGGGTACGCCGGCCTCAAAGGTTGCGGCGGGATCGTCCAGCCGGCCGTGTCCATTCTGACGCCGGGGAGCTCTTCGCCCCCGCTCGCGGCCGGGCTCGGAAACGTCTCGCTCGCCGTCGACGTTGCAGTATCACCGGACGGGGCCAAGATTGCGGTCGCCGCGCCGGGGAACGCCGAGACGCCAGGCCTGCCGACGCTCGTCGAGGGGTCGACGGCGCAGATGACCCAGAGCTCGGGAATGAGCTCGTGCGGACCGTTTCTCAGCAACGTGCCGAGCTCACCCCCCGGGCAGGTCGTGGCCGTCGCTTACTCACAATCCGGCATTCTGTTCGCGCAGACGCGCGAGCCCGCGGCGCTGTGGAGCAGCGACGCGGGCACGACGATCCCCCTCCCGTCCGATTCGCACGCCGACACGGGCCACCTCATCTTCCACGCCAATGCGGGCGGCGGCCTCGCGTGCGCGTCGTGCCACCCCGAAGGCGGCGACGACGGCCGCGTGTGGAACTTCGTGTGCGCGGGCGCGCGGCGAACGCAGTCGATCCGCGGCGGCATAAGCGCGACGGCGCCCTTCCACTGGGACGGTA
>DATKFB010000145.1:0-8388 GCA_035544435.1 Polyangia bacterium | reverse complement strand
CGTCGCACTGCAGGCGGACCGGGTGCTGGAGGCGTGCCGCCACGCGGGCGTGCGCGACGTGCGCCTCGCGCGCGACGAGGCCGAGCGCGCGAAGTTCTGGAAGGGCCGCAAGCAGGCCTTCGGCGCGCTGGGCCGGATCGCGCCCAACGCCTACCTGCACGACGGCGTCATCCCGCGGACCAAGCTGCCCGAGGTGCTGGACGCGATCGCGGCCCTTTCGGTGCGCCACGGCGTCACGATCGCCAACGTCTTTCACGCTGGCGACGGCAACTTGCACCCGACGGTGCTCTACGACGAGCGCGAGGCGGGCGCGATGGAGCGCGTGCGCGCCGCCAGCGACGAGATCCTCGAGCTCGTCATCGCGACGGGGGGGGCTCTGTCGGGCGAGCACGGCATCGGTCTCGAGAAGCTGGCCCACATGAGCGCCCTCTACACCGAGGCGGACCTCGACGAGATGCGCCGGCTGCGCGCGCTCTTCGACCCGCGCGGCCTCTGCAACCCGGGCAAGGTCATCCCGGCGCCCGGCCAGTGCGTCGAGACGGGCGAGGCCCGGCGCAAGCTGCCGCTCGGACACTGACGATGACGGCCGAGACCTTCACGGCGCCGTCGACCGAGGCGGAGCTGGCGGCGTTGATCGTGGAGGCGGGGCGGGGCGGGGGCGCGCTCGTCACCGAGGCCGGCGGCACTAAGCGGCACTTCGGGCCCGCGGCCCCGGCCGAGGCGCGGCGCGTGTCGATGCGCCGGCTCGCGCGCGTCACGGCGCACGAGGTGGCCGACATGATCCTCAGCGTCGAGGCGGGCGCGCGCCTGCGCGACGTCCAGGCGGCGCTCGCGGCTCACGACCAATGGCTGCCGCTCGATCCGCCCTTCGCCGACGCGACCATCGGCGGCGTCCTCGCGACCAACAGCTCGGGCCCGCGCCGGCTCGGCTACGGCACGAGCCGCGATCTCGTGCTCGGCGTGCGCGTCGTGGGGGCACGGGGCCAGGTCACGAAGTCGGGCGGTCGCGTCGTCAAGAACGTCAGCGGCTACGATCTGCACCGCCCGCAGGTCGGGGCCTTCGGCTCGCTGGGCGTCATCATCGAGGCGCACCTCCGGGTCAGCGCGCGGCCCGAGGTGTCGGCGCTGTGGGCGCTGCCCTGTCAGACGCTGGCGGACGCGCACGGGTTCCTGCTCGAGATCGGCGCCTCGGCGCTGCGCCCCGTCGCGCTCGAGGCCCTCGACGGCGCGTCCGTCGGCCGGGTGCCGCCGCTCGCCCAGTTGTGGCCCGAGGGCGATGGCCGGGCCGTCGCCATCGTCGGCGTCGAGGGCTCGCGCGCGACCTTCGAGCGTCACGTGCGCGATCTCAGGTCCTTCCGCGCGCGCGGCGCTGCGGCGCCCGAGCTCGTCGAGCGCGAGGCGGCGGGCGCTCTCTGGAGGGCGCTCGCCGACCTGCCCGCGGCCCATGGCGGCGCCGTGTGCGTGCGCATCGGCGCGCGGCCGCACGACCTGGCGCCGCTCCTGGCGGCGCTCGAGCTCGACCGCGCGCCCGTGCTCGGTACGTCCGTCCGAGCCGGCACGGGGCTGGCTCACGTCGCGCTCTCAGCCTCGGGCGGGGCGGCGCCGCTCTCGGCGACCGTCGAGCGCTGGCGGCGCCTGGCCGCGGCGTCCGGCGGCTACGCCGTCGTCGAGTCGGCACCGCTGGAGCTGCCAGGGCGAGCGCTCCTGGCCTTCGGCGCGGCCACGCCGACCGGGCCCGGACCCGGGCTGCGTCGCGCCTGGGACCCGCGCGAGACTCTCAACCCCGGGAGGATGGCGTGTTGAGGCCAGGGGCGCCCTCGCCGACGCCGAGTTTCGCGGGAGTGGACGCGCCGTCGCTTGAGGATGTGGGCGCTTGCGTTCATTGCGGCATGTGCCTCGAGGCCTGTCCGACGTACAAGGAGCTGCGCGTCGAGGCTGACTCACCGCGCGGGCGCCTCTACCTCATCCGCGGCCTCATCGAGAAGAAGATCGAGGCGACCCCAGCCGTCGTCGCGCACCTCGACCGCTGCCTCGACTGTCGCGCCTGCGAGACGGCCTGTCCGTCCGACGTGAAGTACGGCGAGATCCTCGAGAAGACGCGCACGATCCTCCAGCCGACGCGCGCGATCTCGCCAACGGGCGCGTTTGCGCGCTGGCTCTCGTTCCGCGTGGTCCTGCCGTCGCGCCGCGCGCAGACCGTACTCTTCAAGCTGCTCTGGCTCGCGCAGCTGTTCGGCGTGACTCGGCTCGCCGCCGCCTTCGCGCGCTGGGGCCTTCTGCCGCCGAGCCTCGCGGCGCTCGCCGCCGATCCCCCGCGCGTGCCGTTCCGCTCGTTCCGCGCCCGTCACGCGACGACGGTCTTTCCCGCGATCGGGACCCGGCGCCTGCGCGTCGCGCTGTTCACGGGCTGCGTCGCCGATCAACTCTTCGCCGACGTCAATGAGGCGACGGTGCGAGTGCTCACCGAGAACGGCTGCGACGTCGAGATCCTGCCCGCGGAGCGTTGCTGCGGCGCCTTGCACCTGCACAACGGCGCGCGCGATCAGGCTCAGACGCTGGCGCGCGACAACGTCCGGGCGTTCGAGGCGGGCGGCTACGACGCGATCGTCTCGAACGCTGCGGGCTGCGGCGCAGAGCTGCGCCACTACGGCGCGCTGCTCCCCGGCGAGGCAGCCGCCGCGGCGTTCGGCGCACGCGTGCGAGACGTCTCCGAGCTCCTGTGCGAGCTCGGCATCAAGCCGCCCCCGGCCACGGAGGCGCCGTCCGTGCGCGGCGCCTACGACGAGCCCTGTCACCTCCTCCACGCGCAGAAGGTCAGCGAGCCGCCCAAGCAGCTGCTGCGCGCCATCGGTGGCTTGTCGCTCGTCCACCTCGACGAGGCCGACGCCTGCTGCGGCGGCGCCGGGGCCTACTGGATGCAACAGCCCGAGCTGTCGGCCAAGGTGACCACGCGCAAGCTCGACGCCATCCGCCGCTCGGGGGCGGAGGTAGTCGCCACGGGCAACCCGGGCTGCCTCATGCAGATCGGAAACGCCGCGCGGGCCGCCGGCCTTCCGCTCCGCGTCGCGCACCCGATCGTCCTACTCGCTGAGGCCTACGCGCGCCGGCCGAGTTGAGGACGCGCGGGTCGAAGCACGACTCGGAGCTGGCGATGGAAAAATTGACGCCGCGGCTGGGGCCTCTATTTTGAAATCGTCACTGCTTTCGAGGAGGCCCGACATGGACTTCGTGCAGGTGCGCGAGCTGATTCGGCTTCGCTACGAGCTCCGAACGCTTCTGGCCGAGAACCGCCGAGAGGAGGCACGCCCCTTCCTCGAAAGGCTGCGGGCGCTGGCCGCGGGCGACGAGGAAGAGAGAGGCGTGCTCGAGCCCGAGATCGCCCGCTGGGAGTGCGGCTTCGCGCCCTGAGCGCCTGCGCACGGACGTGACGGACCCGCGGGGTAGGACCCGCGGACGCTACGGAATGACCTGGCCGGGGCAGCCGAAGATGGCCTGCACGTCCGTGGTCTTCTTGCTCTTGACGTTGTCGCAGGCCGCGCCGAAAAGCTCGATCGACGTCATGCCGGCGCCGTAGTCCCACCCATTGGCGTGGTTCGGGTCCCGCGCGATCTTGACTTGGCCCGGGTTGGCGTAGACGCCGATGTTGGTCGGGTCGGGCGGCGCCTTGCCGAGGCTGAAGCTGCACGTCGAGATTTGGCCACCAATCTTCGTGAGAACCGAGACGAGGTCTGCCGTGCTCGCCTCCGGGTAGTATTTGGGCGAGGTGGCCGACTGTGGGCGCCCGCCAGCGACGGCCATCATATCCAGGGTGGCTACCGCCGTCGCGACATTGCCCACGCCGACCACAAAGACCGGAAAACCGGCGGTCGCGGCGTCCATAACGGCCTGAACCGCACCGGTCGAATCGTCGGTGTTGGCGTCGCCGCCCGGTGCGCAGTTCGGTTCGCCGTCCGTCGCGAGCAGAATGTACTTCGGGTTGGGGTCAGTGAGCGTCTGAAGGTATTGAACGCCCTGCATAACGGCGAGACGGGTCGGGGTGCTCCCACCAGGATTCGTCCCCATGATGGACGTCGTGACTGCCATCGCGTTGTTGGCGGCGATCGGAACAGCAGCGCCGGGGTTGACGCCGCAGGACCTGTCATTCGAGAAGTATTTCAGGCCCCACCGGATCGTCGCGTCGGTCTGTCCGAGGACCATGGTGAGGCCCATCGTCATGTCGCCCCACTTGGTCTCGCAGTTTGCGGTGCGGCGTGGACAAGCCGTGTCGTCAGGTTGGTTGGCCATCGAGCCCGACTTGTCGAGGATCATGAGCAGATCGGGCGGTACGTTCTGGAGGCCATACTGCTGCAGGCCGCAGTTCGCGCCGTCGGGCGATGGCGTGACGCCGGAGCCGGCCACGCCCGTCGAGCTCGTGCCGCCGGCGCCCGGGCTCCCGGGGTGCCCGCCGCCACCCAGGATGCCGCTGCCGCCAAAGCCCGTTCCGGTCGAGCCCGACGCCTGGGATCCCGCCGGGCCCGGATTGAACGTGCAGCTCGCGGCCGCGAGGCCGCCGACGGCCAGCGCCACGAGAGCGTTCTTCAACGCAGGACCACTAAGAAGCACGTTCAAACGCATGGGTCCTCCGGGGGCGGGTGAGTCACGTCATTTTGAGCCTTTCGTGAGGGAAAACCATCAACAAAAGAGCGACCACAGGGACAAAAAATGTCGGGAGCGTCCCTCCGGCTACATACATCGCCGCCAATTGGCGTCAGGGTGGGATGCGTCCCGCCGCATTGCTCCAGACGATCGCGCTCAAGCCCAGGGGAATCGCCCAGGATCGACAGGGCGGGTGACGCCTGCGGACGAGCGGCTCCGAAAATACGATGCTGCGAATCTAAAAGAAGAGCTTCGCCGTCATGGTCAGCGTGATGGGGTTACCCGGCGTGAAGTGGACGTCCGGCAGAATGCCGGCGAGATTTTTGGGATCGCTCGAGGCCGGGTTGGCACTTCGGCGGCCGGTCGTCGGGTCGACGACGAAGCAGGCGTTGCCCGGGTCGCCGTTCTCGCCGTGGCTGCACGATCGGTTGGCGAACTGGGCCTCGCGCCAATCCGTGTTGAGGACGTTCTCGAGCGCGGCAACGAGCTCCCAACGCCGCGTCGCGAAGCCGGCGAAGGCGTCGAGGATCGTGTAGCCCTGCGCAACGGGCACGGGTCGACCAGCCGCCTGGAACGCGGGGACATCGCCCGGTTCGATGATCGGGCGATCGCCGACGCCGCGCACGCGCAGCGCCGCCTTCCACCCGCGCGGGTGGCGCGCCGTGAGGCCGCTCGAGTAGACGATGCGCGGCGCGAGAGCGACGGCGCCTCCGTTCCCTCCGTTCACGACGAAGGCCGCGTGGGCGAGCGAGAGATCCGCGTCAGCGTCGAGCCATGTCAGGAGACGCCAACGCAGCTCGAGATCGAGGCCATACCGCTGCGTCGGCTCCGAGGGGCGGAAGACGCCCGCGTCGCCGTCGAAGATCGTCTCGCTCTGAAGGTAGATGTACCAGAGCGCCAACGCGGCATCGACGTGCCCCGCGAGCCGAGCGCGCGCGCCGATCTCGCCCTCGGTCGCGCGAGGAATGACGTGCGAGATCTTTTGATCGGCGGGCAGCGACGGGTCGGTCGCGCGGATCGCGAGGCGCGCGTCGTTGCTGTGAAACCCTTCGCCGAAGTTCAAGTACACGTCGAGCGGCGTTCCCAGCCGTGGCGTCAGCACGAGCGACGCCTTTGGTGAGAGCAGCGCCTGCTGGTACGCACCCGAAGTGCGCGGCGCTCCCGCGCCGAGCACCTCGTCGAGGTCGGCGACTTGGTAGTTGAAGTAGTCGCCGCGCAGACCGACGACCGAGCGCACCCAGGGCGTCCAAATGACGTCCTCGGCGAGGTAGAAGGCGACGTTCGCGAGACGCGTATCGGCGTCGCTGCTCCCGAGGGCCGGGTCGCCCGTCTCGATGTGGTGGCCGAGACGCTTGCGGAAGGTCGGCGCGCCCGTCATGGGATCGGGCTGCGAGGTGACGTCCCACAGCTCGAGGTGGCCGCGGTCGGCGCGCGCCTGCGTGCCCAAGATCGATTTGAAGCTCGCGCCGCGCCAGCTCCGGTCCAGCTCGTAGCGCGCGTCGAGCCCGGTGACGGTGCGCGCGTCGTCCTGTTCGATCTCGTCGCCGTTCTTCGGGTTCTGGAGGAAGAACGTGAAGTCGTTGAACAGCGCCATGGTGTAGTCGATCGCGTAGAGTCGCAGCGTCAGGTGCGACCGTCCGTCGGGCCGGGCGTCGATGAAGAACGTCGCGCTCGTCCGCTGCGTCGAGCCTCCCTCTGAGGGGTCGAGCGAGTCCCAGCGGGTCGGGAGCTCGGACGTGCCGACGAGGCGCGCGGGGATCTCCCCCGAGGCCGTCCAGTCGCTCGCGTACGCGGTCGCCATGACGCCGATCGAGAGCGACGGCGACGGATCGTAGGTCGACTTTGCGAAGACGTTGTAGCGGTTCAGGTTCTCGGGCGTCGTGAAGGGCCCGTTCGTGCGCGCGGCTTCGACGGCGACATACGAATGCAATTCGGCCGTGTTCGGCGCGGCGACGCCGAGGAAGCGCAGCGAGCTCGCATCACGGCGAACGGTCGCCGGATCGAGTCGGAACCAGTCTCCCGTGAGGCTCACGAAGGAGCTGTCGAACGACTTTCGCGTCACGAGGTTGACGGCGCCCGCCGTGTCGAAGTCTCCGTAGCGAGGGTCGTAGGCGCCCTTGGCGACCTCGATGGTCTGCAGGACCTCGGGGATGAGGAAGTGCAGATCGGCGTAGCCCTGGCCGTGGGCGTGCGTGGGCATGTTCACCGGGATGCCGTCGATGGAGACGGCGACGTCGGTGCCATGGTCCGCGTCGAAACCGCGCAGGAAGAGCTGGTCGGCCTTGCCCCCGCCCTGATGCTGCGCGGTCACGAGCCCGGGCACGACGCGCAGGATATCATTGGGCGAGCTCCGTGGCCGCAGCTCGAAGTCTCGATCGCGAACCGTGCTCGACGAGGCGGACGTCATCGGACCGCGCGTCGTGACGATGGTCTCGTACGTCGGCAGAAGAGGTGGCGGCGCGGCCGCCGGCGACGGCGAGGCATCCGTCGGAGATGGCAGCGGCTCGACGGGCGCGTCGGCGAACGCCGACGCGATCGGAAGGGCCGTGACCAGGAAAAACAGAATGATGGCGCCCGTGCGGAGGCGCCGGGGCGGCAAAAAACGCGACATGACGTGCTCTCCTCGAGAGGCGCGTGCAGGCGCGCCCCAGGGCTGCGGCTAGGGGTCGCGACCGAAGGTCGCGAGGTGGAGGGGAAGGGCGTGGAGGCCCTGACGTGAGCCCGTTGCGTCTTACGCAGACGCGCTCCTAGGAAGGAATGGACTCAGCTCGCGGTGAGCGCGGGCGGACCACGCGTGCAGCGCGGCGAGCGGACGTCGCGGAGCGCGGGCGTCGCTCCGGGTGGGCACGGTTCGACGTCCGCCGCGGTCGTCACGGGCGGCGCGAGGCGCGGCGGCGCCTTCGCGAGCAGGGCGACGGCGAAGTGCTTGAGGCTCCCGCGGCCGTGGGAGGGGTCGCGCCTCGATGGGTCGGTGGGCGCCTCGTCGTGACGATGGTGATGCGCGCGGACGGGTGGTCGCCCGTGGATCACCTGCCGAAGAATGACGTGAACGTCGTCGGCGTTGGCGTCGTCCGCGGCCTCGCGCACGTGCTCCATGGCGTGGGCGGCGGGCAGGCCCGCGGCGGCCCAGATGAACGCGACGACCCCCGCCCACGCGACCGCGCGCGCAGAGCGCGTGCGGCGAAGGCCGAGCGGCGACAACGGAGGAAGGAGAAAGCGCGTCATGGGCTGACCTCGGGCCCGGGCGCGACCTTAGCTCAAGGGACGTCGACGTAAAAGGCGGCGTGCCCGTGCGGCGAGTCGGCGGGCACGTCCGAGCACATCTCGTTCATGTGGAAGCGGACCGTCCACCGGCCGGCCGCGTTGAAAACGATGGGACCGATTCGGTAGACGCCGGGGCCCGCCTCGGTGGTCTTCGTATCCGAAAGCGGCGCCGGATGCGTGGGCGTGAGGAAGACGTCAGCGTAGACCTTCGCGCCCGTCGCCGGACCAGCGGGGTCGAGGCTCGTCACGGTCACCGTGAACGTCACGTCGGCGTTCTGGCGAATCGGCGTCGACGTGAAGCTCACGTGATACTTGCAGTCATCGTCGTAACCATCTTGATTGTATAGAGGTGGGCCGTAGTTCGGCGCCGGGGAAACTGGCGCGGCGTCCCCCCCCGCGTCATCGCCATTGTTCGGGCCTCCGTCTTCACCGCTGGCCGAGGGCGCGACGCACATGCCGGTCTTGGTCGTTGTCAGCGCGCCGTTGACG
>DATKFB010000144.1:0-6034 GCA_035544435.1 Polyangia bacterium | reverse complement strand
CTGCGCCACGATCCGCCCACGCCCGCCGAAGTCGACGCCATCGAACGCGACGTCGACGGCGCGCTCGCCGCGGTGCCCTGGTCCGCGGGCCCGAGCGCCACCGTCGTCGGCATCGCCGGCACGGTGACCTCGCTGGCCGCCATGGCGCTCCGCCTCGAGACCTACGACCCGACGCGCGTGCACGGCTATGAGCTCGAAGTCACGGCCCTCGACGCCGAGATCGCGCGCCTGCGCGCGTCGAAGCAGGACGAGCGCGAGCGCATCGTGGGCCTCGATCCGCGGCGCGCCGACGTCATCCTCGCGGGCGCGCTGATCTTGCGGCGCCTCGCCGCCGCCGCGCACGCCGCCGCGATACGCGTCAGCGATCGCGGTATCTGCTGGGGGCTGCTCTACGAGGCGCTCGAGCGCCCCTAATCAGGCTCTCGTCGACGGCGCCCGCAGCCAGGCCGCGACGTCCGGCGGAGGGACGGTGGGCGTCTTGACCTGCGCGTAGTCCGCGAGCGCCTGGCGCGCCAAAGTCCGCGCCCGCTCGCGATCGGCGGGTCTCGACCACAGGGCGCGCGCCAGGGCGAAGCGCGTCTCGCCGACGCGCTCGGGGTCGAATTGCTTGGCGACCCGAACCCGCAGCGCCTCCTCCAAGGGCGCGACGGCCTCGTCTGCCTTGCCCTCGCCCAGATACGCGATGCCGAGCCCCGTGAGCGCGTAGGAAAGGAAGATCGCGTCCGCTTCGGATCGCCGCCAGATGTCGTAGGCACGCTGGAAAGCGACGTGCGCCTCGGCGGAGCGGTGCAAGAAGTTGAGGCTTTCCCCTTCGTTGTTCGACGCCAGCGCCACCGAGGGATGGTCCGGCCCGAGGAGCCGGGACATGGCCTCGCGACTCGCGGCGCTCGTCGCGCGCGACTCTTCGTATTTACCCGCGTACTCAAAGCCGACCCCGACATTCATCAGGCCCAGAATCGTGTCGTAATTGTCGCGGCCGACGACGTGTTCCTTGAGCGCGAGCGCCCGTTGATACGCGTCGAGGCTGTCGGCGCCCTTCCCTTCGGCGGCGAAGATCGTCGCTTCGGAGTTGAGCCCCCACGCCTCGACCTGGGGCCGCCCTCCAAGGCGAGCCAGCAGCGCGCGCCCGACTCTCAACCAATCGCGCCCAGCTGCCGGTTGGCGGACCCTATCGGCGAGGACCCCGGCCAAAAGCAGCGCCGCGGACGCGGCGACCTCGTCGTGCCGCGCCACGAGCGCGACCGTGACGCTCTCCCGAAAGAGATCGAGCATCTGGACCTGGTCGCCGCAGTTGTCGCCCAATCGCGCCGCTTCGAAGAGGGTCTCGCCGAGCAGGGGCTGGTACCCCGTCGCCCGCGCGGATCCGATGAGCGCGTCTTGCATGCGCTGCGCGTCGCCACAATGGCCCGCGTCCCGCAAGGCCACGAAGCGCGCGAGGTCGGCCCGCACCGACTGCACGCGCCGGACCGTCGCGGGATCGGCGGGCGGCTTGATGACGGCCTTGAGCACGGGCACGTCCGAGCAGCGGTCGAGGGGCGGCAGCGCGCTCGCGGCGCCGACGGCGTTCTCGACCACCTTGCCGTCGGCGTTAGCGAAGAGATCCGTCAAGGCGTGAACGCTCGTCAACCGCTCCTGCAGGCAGCCCATGCGGAGATCGAGGACCTCATTGGACTGCTCGCCACGGACGTGCGTCGCCTCGCAGGCCTCGACGTCGGCTCGCATCCACTTCTCGACGTAGCCGTCGAGCAGCCGCGTGACGCTCGCGAAGGCTTGGGGCGCATAGGCCTTCCCCGTCCTCACGAAGGCGTCGTGAATGGCCGCCCTCCGAGGCGAATGGCGCTCACCAGGTTCCCAGATCCCCGCGAAGTGCCCTGCGGCGCCGCGGCACACCGCCTGCTGCGTCCCCTCGAGACTGCGCGCGCCCCAGATCGCGGCCACGATACAAGCCGCAAGACCGAGCCCCGCCGCCAGCCGCCGCGCGCGCACCGTCGGATCGGTCTGCAGCGCCGCGAGGAGCCCCGCCATCGACGGGAAGCGCGCGTCGGGATGAGGCTGAAGCCCGCGCAGCAGGACCTTGCGCATCCACCCTGGCACGTTCGCCTTCGGGGGCGGCGGGTTGACGATGCCCGTCGTCACGCTCGTCATGAGCGTGACCATCGTCGTGCCCTCGAACGGCCGCTGCCCGTACAGCGCCTCGTAGACCGCGACGCAGAAGGCAAACTGATCCGTGCGCGCGTCGGTCGGCCGCACCGCGAACTGCTCCGGCGCCATATATGCCGGCGTGCCCAGCATCGCCCCGGTCTGCGTGAGCTTGACGGACAGATACTTACCCGAGGTCTTCCTGACGTCGGCAGCACCCGGCTTGCGGAAGTCGAGCGTCGCGTCCGGATCGTACCCCGGATCGAGCGTTTCGGAGATGAGGCCGCCGCCAGCCTCGAGCTTCGCGCGCGCGGCGTTCGCCTCGTCGGCCGCCTCGCGCACCTGGCGGGCGAGGCCGAAGTCCATGACGCGGACCTGTCCGTCGTCCGTCACCATGACGTTGTCCGGTTTGAAGTCGCGGTGGACGAGCCCCGCTGCGTGCGCCGCCGCGAGCCCGCGCCCCGCCGCGAGGTAGACATCCATGATCTCGCGTCGCGTGCGCTTCCCGGCCTCGAGCCACCCGCCCACGGTCCGTCCCTCGACGAACTCCATGGCGATGAACACGCTGTCGCCGAACGTGCCCACGTCGTAGACGACGACGACGTTCGGATGCTGCAGCTTCGCGATGGCTTGCGCCTCGCGCAAGAGGCGCGTCTTGGCGTCCGCCGCGTTGTCGCGCGCACGCAGCAACTTGATCGCGACCTTCCGATCGAGCTCCGGATCGTACGCGGCGTAAACCTCTCCCATGCCGCCGCGCCCCACGAGGCCGAGGACGATGAAGCGATCGATCGCCCGACCGCGCTCGAGGATGACGCCGGCTTCCGAGCCGGGTGTGGGCGCGATGGAGGGTGGCGGCGTCATGCGCGGTCAGGCACCGCCCACCGATGCAAGGGGGGACCGAAGAGCCGACGGGGGGGTGCCAACCGCTATCGGCGCTTTCGACCACGAATTTGAGGGCAACAGCGCAGCGAGTCATCGGGCGTTCCGACAGCGTCTCGTGCACCAGAAAAGCCCGAGCCCGCCTTGCCGCGCCCCCTCTCCGACGGTATTTTGCCCGCCGTGCGCACCCTCCCGCCGGCCGCGATCGTCCTCGGCATCGGCATCGTCTCCCTCGCCTGCCGGGCCAAGGATCCCGCGATCTCGGCGCCGTTCACCGACGGCTTCGACCGAGCCGAGCTGGGCGCGGGGTGGAACGCCACCAGTCCCCAGTACCACCTCGCCGACGGCCGCCTGAGCGTCAAGGATGCCTACAATCACCCCGCCTGGCTGCGCCAGCGCCTGCCGCGCGACGTCGTCATCGACGTCGACGTCATGTCGAAGAGCGCCGCGGGCGACATCAAGATCGAGCTCTACGGCGACGGCGAGTCGTTCGACCACGACCGTGGCGCCTACACTTCGACAGGCTACGTGCTGATCTTCGGTGGCTGGCACAACAGCCTCTCCGTCTTGTGCCGGATCAACGAGCACGACGACGGCCGCAAAGCCGAGCGCGCCGACGCGCGCGTCCAGCCCGGCCGAACGTATCACTGGACGGTGACGCGGCGTGGGGGCACGATCGACTGGAAGATCGATGGCCAGCCCTTTCTCACGTGGACCGACCCGGAGCCGCTCGCGGGCACGGGGCACGAGTACCTGGGCGTCAACGACTGGGAGAGCGACGTGAGCTTCGACAACCTTCGAATCAAGCCCGCCTCCTGAACCGCTCGCGAGCCTCCGACTATGGACGAACCTCCGCCAGCCCCGGCCTTCGACCTCGAGCACGCCCTCGCCGGGGTCGCGGGCCGCAAGTCCGTTCTCATCTACACGCACGACAACCCCGACCCCGACTCGCTCGCGGCGGCCATGGGCCTCGGGCGGCTCCTCGAGCGCGAGCTCGGCGCGCGCGTCACGTTGACCCACGGCGGGATCGTGGGCCGCGCGCAGAACCGCGCCATGGTCGAGACGCTGAAGCTTTCGCTCGTGCCGGCCGAGCGCATAGAGCCCGATCAGTTTGACGCCATCGCCCTCGTCGACAGCCAGCCCGAGACGGGCAACAACTCGCTGCCGCCGGACCACCGCATCGACATCGTGATCGACCACCACCCGCCGCGCGCCGGCAGCGCCCGCGCGCCCTGGTGCGACATCCGGCCCGACCGGGGCGCGACGTCGACGATCATCTTCGAGTACCTGAGCGAGCGTCACGTGCCGCGCGACGCCGCGCTCGCGACGGCGATGTTCTTTGCGCTGCGCACCGAGACGCGCGATCTCGGGCGCGAGTCGACCGAGGCGGAGCGGCGCGCCTACCTCGAACTCGTGCCGCTCGTCGACCACACGATGCTCTACCGCATGACGCACCCCAAGGTGCCGCGCGAGCACTTCGCGGCGCTCGACCGGGCGCTGCGCTCGGCCCAGGTCTTCGGCGAGCTCGTCGCCGTCAATCTCGGCTATCTCGGCTACCCGGACCTCGTCGCCGAGATCGCCGATCTGCTGCTGTCGTACGAGGGGGCCCGCTACGTGCTCTGCATCGGCCAGTACGACGGGAGCGCCTACCTGTCATTGCGCACGGAGGCCACGGACGCCCGCGCTGGCAGCGTCATGCGCCAGATCGTCGCCACCGATGGCGCCGCCGGGGGCCACGGCACGATGGCGGGCGCGCGGCTCTTCGCGCCCGTCCTCTCCGACCAGGAGCTCCAGCGGACGTTCCTCACGATGGTCGCGCGGCTCCGCGGCGTGCTCGGACACGAGCAGGTGCCTGGGACGCCCCTCTTGCGGGCGCAGGGGCCGCGCAACGCCAAGACCCTCAGCGGCCGCCCGCGCGTGCCCCCCGGCCGCTGACGACCGCCTCGCGCGGCCGACGATTGACGTGCGCGACGGGCCGCGCCATTGTGCGACCTCGTCGGGGGGATGACATGGAAGAGGCGTTAGGCGTGCTCAGGATCGCGGTCGCGGTCGTCGTCGGTGTCTTCGTTCTCGCGGCGTCGGACGCGGCCCTCGCGAAGGAAAAGGGCAAGGGCTCCGCGGACGCGGCCGCTCCGTCGGCGAAGCGAGACGCGGCGAAGCGAGACGCAACGAAGGGAGACGCGGCGAAGGGAGACGCGGCGAAGGGCGGGCCGCCGCCCGGCGAGACCGTCAACGCCTGCGGCTGCTATCACGACGCCAAAGGCGGATGCGTGTGCACCGACAAGAAGGGCAAGTGCGAGTGCCCGGGCGAGTGCGAGCCGGTCGGGTGCGGCGCGAAGCGCGATAAGGAGATGGACCGCGAAATGGCGGCGGAGATCAAGCGCGCTCAAGACGACGAGAAGAAGCGCGCCGAGGCACAAGAGGCCCAAGAGGAGAAAGAGGCGAAAGAGAACGGCGCGACCGGCGACGGCGCCGACGCAGGCGAGTCGCCCGTCGCCGGCGCCGCCAAACCGGCCAAGTCGCCGCGCAAGGAAGCGGCCGGAAAAACCGGCAAGAAGCCCGAGACCAAGTAGGGCGCCGTCAACCGAGGCCGCGGGCGCCGTCACCGAGCGCCGCCACGGAGCCTGATGTCCCGCCCAGCCGCAGACCGGATTCGCCGGCCCGCTCACGCCCGATTGCGAGATAGATCACGATCGCCATGACGAGCAATGCCCCCGTGCAGGCCAACCAGATGCGCACGCGGATCTTCGAGCGAACGTTGTTCGGCCTACGCGCCCGCCGCCGGATCCGGTGACGGCCGGTCGCGCGACGACGCTCGGAGGACGAGTGGAGCCACTCCGAGGACGCGTCGACGAGGGGGTCTTTCCCGCTGAAATCCAAGGGAACCCCGGCAGGTTACCGACAAAAGGGGCTCGGTGCCAGCGCGCCGACGATCCGGTGACACTCCGGTGAAAAGCTCAAGAAACCGCAGGGTTCGCGGACGACGGAGGGCCGCTCAATGAACGTTCAACATGAC
>DATKFB010000143.1:0-2267 GCA_035544435.1 Polyangia bacterium | reverse complement strand
CGTGCCCCGCCGGCCGCGCGCGCTCGCGCAACAGCTCGTGCACGTCTCGGCCATTGCCGGAGCCCCGTTCAGCCACGAGCAGGTCTTCCACGACGAGACGCCCGTCGACCCCGAAACGCTCGAGCGCATCCTGCGATCGATCTCCTTCATCGGCCCGGCCATGCACCCGGGCCGATTCGCGACCTTCCGGCGGCGCATTCACTCGCTCGCGGGCCCGGCCCTCTGGGCGCGCACGTTCACGCTGCGCGCGGGAACTCGGGCGCGCGGGGCGACGAAGTCGCGCGCCGTGACACGCCCCACGCCCTGACGCGCGGGGCACGTCGCTTGCATTTCGTGAGGGCGGTAGACGAGCGCGGTAGGCGCGAAACGCGAGGGGGACAGCATGCCGTCAACGACGAGGACAAAGCGATCGAGCGGACATCGCTACGGAAAAACGGCCGGTCGCAAGGTCGAGCGCGCGATGCACGAGATGAGGCGCGGCAAGCTGCGCTCCGGCCGCTCCGGCAAGAAGGTCACCAGCCGGGAACAGGCCATCGCGATCGGCCTTTCGGAGGCGCGGGCGCAGGGCGGAAAGGTGCCACGCGTGCGCAGAGGCCGCGCCGGCTCTTCGAAGCAGCGCGCGTCTTAGAAAGGGACTTGCCTTCGCCCGCGCCGGCCGCAAGTTCCCAAGCGCGACCGGCGCGCAGGGGGAGATCCATGTCAAAGTCCAAAGCGAAGACCAAGCCCGTCACGACCAAACGACGAGGTAAATCCGCGGCGAATCCGAAAAAGCGTCGGGAAGCGAGCCGCGGGAGCGCGCAGAGCCGGAAGGCGCCTGCCCGGGAGCCCGCGGCAGCGCCCGCCCCGAAACGCAGCGACGACGCCGAAGCCTTCATTCCCGACCCGGGAGGGCCCGGCCAGGCGGGTGGCCGCGCGCGCGGGCGCGACGATTTGGCCGAGCTGCTCGCCGAGGACTTCGTCGAGTCGGCCACGCGCGGCAACGAGGCCTTCGAGGACGACCTCGACCGCGCGTTGCCCGACGAGGTGGGTGGTCCCTTCGTCGTCACCGACGCGGACGAGGAGCTCGCGGACGACGTCGACGCGAGCAATCCCCCCGACGCCGAGGTCGCGGGGTTGCCGACGGCGGTGGCGGGCCTGATCCAGCTGCCGCGCGACGAGGTCGACCAGGACGAGGACGAGGACGAGAGCGCGGAGAACAACGAAGAGGACGTGGACCAGCGTCGCCTTCGATGATCGTCTGGCTCGCGCGTGTACGAATTGGCGACAATTGACGCCAATTCGACAAAGAGATTACGGCCCGGGAACGCCAACCCCGCGCCGTTGCTAAACGACGATCTCTCGAGCGCGCTGGCATCCCCGATGCACCGTCTTGGGTCTTCATGAAGGAGGACCCAAAATCATGACGCCCATCGGACTCGCCCGCTCGTTCTCCCGGCCCGCCAACGATCAGACGACCCCGCTGCGGATCCTGCTGGGCGAGGACAACGAGACGATGCGGCGGCTCGTTGGGTTCGTCTTGCGAAGCGACGGCCACTTGCTCAGCGAGGCCCGTGACGGCAAGGAGCTGCTCGAAATGCTCGCGACGTCGCTCGTCGCCGCCCCCCAAGACCGGATCGACGCCATCATCTCCGAACAGTCGCTGCCCGGCATCGAAGGGCTGACCATCCTCGCCGGCTTGCGCGCGCGCGGGGTGCCCACGCCGTTCGTGCTCATCACGGCTGACCTCGACGTCCAGGAGCGGGCGCGCCGCCTGGGCGGCGTCGTCGTGGACCAGCCGTTCAACACGCAGGCCATCCGGAGCGCCGTCGCGGAGGCCTCCGCGGGAAAGGCCATCGACGACGAGCAGGCCTGAACGCCGACCTGCCGATCTGGGGCGCGACCCGACCGGGACATACTTGTCAGAGACCAGGTCAACCCGTCGAGGTCGGCCGAGCCGGCGCGCGAATTCCCGGCCGATCGATGCTGGCCTGGGTGGCCGACGCGCCCCACCACGCCGCGGATGCGCCCGTGATGTTGCAGGACATCCTCGCGGCCAGCGGTCTCGACGTCCGCCTCTATCCGATCGCGGCGAGCGGCACCTACGACCTGCTCGAGTCCACGATGCGCACGGCCGCCGAGGTCACCGAGGCGGCGCTACCTTTTCCTCACGAACGACTCGGGCATCGGCGGCAACACAAGGAGCCGACGATCCCCTGCTACTTCGTGACGACGCTCAACAAGGCCATGCAGCACATGATCTACATGGAGCTCACGGGGATCGACCACCA
>DATKFB010000142.1:0-2778 GCA_035544435.1 Polyangia bacterium | reverse complement strand
GAGTGCGCGAAGGTGCCGATGACGATGAGCCCGGCGTCCACCTTCTGGGCCAGCTCGAGCAAGGCGTCGGCGACCGTCAGCACGGACACGACGGTGTAGACCTCGGCGTCTCGAGCCCGACCCCTTGAGCGTCTCGACCGCCTGCGTGGCGAGCCCCAATGCGACCGCGCCGCTGTCGTTGACGGTGACGACGTGAAGCTTGCGTCCCTGCGCGAGGCCACCCTGGCCGAAGGTCTTCACGGCGCGCGCCGCGGCGAGGCTGCCGTCGTACGCGATCACGGCGGCGCTGCCCCGAGGCAGGTCGTTCTCGGGCACGACGATGACGGGCTTCGTCGCTCCGCGCAGCACGACGTCCTAGGCCGCTTGTCGGCTGATTCGATCTCGAAGCGAAAAGTTTGCGTCGCGCCCGAGGAGGACGAGAACGTGGCTGTCGATCTCGGAGAGAATCGCCTCGGCGGGGTGGCCCGTGATTTCGAGGACGCGGCTCGAGACGGCGGCCCTGCGACATTGCACCGAGAAGCGCTCCTCGAGCTCGCGCGCGCGGCGTCGGGCGTCCTCGAGGACGGCGCGATCGCGGTCGTGCTTGAAGGTGGCGCCGCCGATACCCATGGCGGCGCCGGCGGCGATGTCGGGCTCGTCGATGATCGTGAGACCGACCACGGCGCCGTGGGTCGTCGCGAGCGCGAAGCCGAGCTCCGTGGCGCGCTCCGTCCCGGCGGAATCTTCGAGCCCGAGCAGGATGCTCTTCAACATGACGGGTGGTCTCCTCGGCGGACTGTATGACGCTCCTTGTTCAGAAGAATGTGAGAGACAACCCAGAAGAGCGGAATCAGGATCGTGAACGACCAGAGGGCGTATCCGAAGAACGTTGGCATGCGGACGCGGTGCTGTTCGGCGATGGCCTTGACCATGAAGTTGGGGCCATTGCCGATGTAGGTCATCGCGCCCATGCACACGGCGCCGCAAGAGATACCCGCCAATAGGTCTCGTTCGACGGGATAAGCAGCGAGGGCTCCGAGATCGTCGGGTGAGAGGGCGACGCCACCGAGGCCGTCGACGACGCCGGTCGCGAGTGACGAGAAGGCCAGATAGGTCGGGGCGTTGTCGAGGACGCTCGATAGGGCGCCCGTAGCCCAGAAGAACTGCCACGGCTTCGTGATGCCGAGTGACGCCTCGCGCTCGGCGAGGAACGAGATGGCGGGGATCATCGTCACGAAGATGCCCACGAAGACGGTGACGACCTCGATAATGGGGCCGCACGAAAAACGATTTGCTTCGTGTATGCGCGCGGCCGTGGTCTTGAGAGACAGCGCCGCGAAGCCCACCATGCCGGCGATCTGAAGGCCCGCGCGCAAATAGCCATTCCCGAAATAGCGCTCGCCGGCGGAGCCGACGAGAAAGACGACGGCGACCAGACCCGACGGCCAAAGGACGTTGAGTGCCCCCTCGAGTTGGAGCGGCCCCGAGGCCTCGGGGGCGATGGAGTTGGGCGTCAGGCAGCTGCGGACGGACGGATGGCGTCGCTCGCGCGCGAAATGAGCGCGGTCGATGATGGCGAAAATCGCGAGGAGAGCGCCGTTGACGAGCGCCCACTGCGGCGCGAGCCGAAACGTCCAGGTGAACGGCACCCCGCGCAAGAAGCCCACGAAGAGAGGGGGATCGCCCAGCGGCGTGAGCAATCCGGCGCTGTTCGACACGATGAAAATGAAGAAGACGACCACGTGGGTCACGTAGCCGCGCCGCTCGTTCGCACGCAGCAGCGGCGAATCAGCAGGACCGAAGCGCCCGTCGTGCCCACGAGGCTCCCCAGCATCGAGCAGGCCGCGAAGATCGTCGTGTTGACGAGCGGCGAGCGAACGAGGGCGCCTCGCAAATGGATGCCTCCCGAGATCGTGAAGAGGGCCGCCAAAAGCGCGATGAAGGACAGGTAGTCGCACACTGCGCGTCCGAGAAGCTGGCCCCCGTGCGGCACCCCTGAGAGGTAGAAAATTACGGGGCTCGACGCGACCGCCGCAATGATCGACTTGTTGCGATTCCTCGCCCAGAAGTCGCTGAAGAAAACAGGGACCGGCGCGACCAGAAGCAACTACGAGACGAACGGCACGGCGGCCCAAAACGGAGTCGGCATGATCTTGCTTCAGCCAGCGCGCACCGTGACGGACCCGCGCGCGGAGGTGAGCCGTCCTCCCCGCGGCGTTGCCTGTAGACGTAGCGCCGACGCGCCGATGCTCGGTTCCTTCGCCATCGCTTCGCACCTTACCCCTGTTCGACGAGGGGCCGTTGCCGTGCGGCGCGGGCGTGAGTTCCGGCGCGCCGCAAAATCCGACGGAAACATGACGGGCGCGGGTCCAGTCCTTGGCTAGACTGTGACCGTGCCGGAGCCGTCGCCTCGTCTCGCGCGCCCCCATCCATCGGGCGTGCGCCGTCCGCGGGGCGGGCGCGCGCGCTTCCTCCTCTTCGTGCTCACGATCGCTGTCGGGCTCCAGGTCCCGCTGCTCTGGGCGCTGGGCCGGCTCACGGGCCACCCGGGCGTGGCCGTCGTCGTGGCCGCGCTGCTCACGGGCGGGTTCCTCTCGGGCCTCCTCGATCGCGCGTCCTTCGGCGCGCCGGGCCGCGCGCGGCTCTACCTCGTGCTCTGGCCCTTCTTCGTCACGTGGACGGGCGCCATGTTCTTCGCGTTCTTGCTGCCTCTCGCGCTCGGCGTCGCCGCGCTCTTGGGCGCCGCGACGAACCTCGCTTTCGCCGCTACGCTCGGCGCGGCGATGCTGCTCACGGCCG
>DATKFB010000141.1:0-2835 GCA_035544435.1 Polyangia bacterium | reverse complement strand
CGCACTACGAACGGGCCATCCACCACCTTATCTGGGGTATCCGCGGCAAAAACGACGACGGGACCATCTCGACGATCAACTACTACACGCGCGTGCTGGGCCGGCACGGCTTCGTCGCGCTCAACCTCATGGACGACCCCGCGTCGATCGAGGCCGCGAAGATTGACGGCCTCGTCGTTCTGCGCGCGACGACGTTCAAGCCTGGCGCGCGGTACGAGGACTTCGACAAGAAGTCCGACAAGGTCGCGGAATACGGCCTGGCGGCGCTCGTGCTCGGCGGTGCGGGCGCCGTGGGGGTCAAGCTCGTCAAGGTCGGGCTACTCGCGAAGTTCGGCGGCAAGCTGATCGCTCTCATCATCGCGGGGAAGAAGCTGGTCGTGCTCTTCTTCGTGGGCATTGGCGCCTGGCTCAAGAAGGTTTTCAGTGGCCGCAAGGCGGCCGCGACCGCGGCGTCGATCGAGGGGACCGCGCCCGCGGAGCCGCCCGTGGGCGCGCCTCCGTCGGCTGCGGACCCGCCGCCGTCATCGGGGCCACCGCCGACCTCGGGGCCGCCAGGCGCGCCGTGACGGCGTCGTCGACGTGAATCCGACCGACACCGCAGCCGCGTCCTCGCGCCTCGCGCCGCCCGGCGCCGGCCCGCCGCGCCGGCACCGGATCGGCGGCGCGGTCGGCGTCGGCCTGGTCGCGCTGCTGGTCAAGGCCAAGGCGCTGCTCATCCTCTTCAAGAGCCTCAAGCTCGCGAAGCTCGCCCTCACGATGGGCTCGATGTTCGTCATGATCTGGTTCGAGGCCGTGCGCTACGGCTGGGCATTCGGCGTGGGCTTCGTCGTCCTCCTGCTCATCCACGAGCTCGGCCACGGCGTCGCCATCAAGAGCGCCGGGCTCGACGCGGGCTATCCGCTCTTCATCCCGGGCTTCGGGGCCCTCATCTCGCTCAAGGGTCAGATTCGCTCGCCGATCGTCGAGGCGGACATAGCGCTCGCCGGGCCCATCGCGGGCGCGGGCGCCTCGATGGCGTGCGTCGCCATCTACTTCGCGACGCGCGGACGGCTCTGGCTCGCGCTCGCGCACACGGGCTTCTTCCTCAACCTGTTCAACATGACGCCCATCGCGCCGCTCGACGGCGGCCGCGCGGCCCGCGTGTTCTCGCGCCAGGCCTGGATCGTGGGCATCGTGATCCTCGCGGGCCTCTTCGTGACGACGCAGGCGCCTCAGCTGCTCCTCATCGGCATCCTCGCCGTGACGCACACCTTCTCGCGACGGGGGCAGCCCGCCGATCCCGAGGTCGAGACCGTGACGCCCGAAGCGCGGCGGGGCGTCGCCTTCGAGTTCTTCGGGCTATGCGGCTTCCTCGCGCTCGGGACATACCTAACGAGCACCGTGCTCTCGCATCCGTGATGCCGGCGGCCGCGCCGGCCGCGGTAGGGTCGAGCTCACGAGATGGTACGAACGAGCCAGCGAGCGAAGAGGAGGGCGAGCCCGGGCGTCGCCGGCACGGCTCGTGCCAATTGTGGCGCGACGGTGCCGTTTGTAGGCGTCAGCCGAGTCGGTGCTCGCGGAGGTCGCGTGCTCGCATCGCGCCCCCAGCCTGACTCATCGGGTGCGGGTCGGAGAAGGTTTCGGGGGGTCACCGACCGAGCGGCGCCCGACCGCGCCCGCGGGACGCCATCTCGTTTTCGAGAGATCGCCCCTCCACCCTCAGGAGGTGCTCTCGCCGGAGCGCGAATGTGTGGGCGAGTTGGGATCCGGGCAGGCCGAACGCAAAATCGACCGCTCGGCGCGCATAGGCGTCCCAATCGCGTCGTTCGCTCGGTCGCGACGCCGCGGCGCCTTCCTTTATGGCTTCGATGATGGCTTCGCGGTGATGGCCGGTCAGCCGCAGGCATACTGCGACATCGGAATCGAAGCGCGAGGGATCCGTCTTCGGAGCGGCCGACTCGCGAACAAGCTCATCGAAGTGGAGCCGATACGCTTCCGCGACCGACTTGACCGTAGGTCTCGGGAGGGGAAGGCGCTCGGCACGCGTGCACTCTCGGCCTCGCGCGATCGCCCGCTGCAGCTCGGGGTTCACAATCTTGAACTCATGCTCCGCCGCCAGTTCGACGCAGACCCGCCGGAACTCCGCGTCCCCATGCACGGTGATCGTGCCCCACTTTTGGGCGCTGAGCTGAAGCGCCGCGAGGACCGTCTCGCGGCGCTGGCTGTCTCGGATATCGATCACTTTGCCGCAGTCTGTGAAAGCGGGCCGGCCGCGCTCGCCGTTCCGGTGGTAGTGGACCCTCCCTCCGTCGACCGCCGCCTGAAATGCGCGGATGTCGCACGGCGCCGGCTGCTCGAATGCGGGGCCCTCGATCGCGGCCGGCCGTCGTTCCCGGTGTCGCCATTCCTGCGCGAGCTCTGGGTTGCGCTCCGTCAGCCAAGTTTTGAAGGACGGGAATCGCTGCGCTCTGCGAATCTCCTCACGTTCCAACTTTTGCCGGTCTCGCAGCGCGGCTTTTTCCTGGGCTTGCTGGGCGGCTAGCACGCTCCGCGTGGCGTTGAGGAGATCACCCTGGCCCTTCCAGGATCGGCCTAAGAGGTCGGCCCGCTCGCGCCGATGGTGCTCGGCCGCACGCCGCCACTCGTCACCCTGGTGCTCCGTCATGCGGTCACGAAACGAAGCGCGTTCTGTCGCGTGCCGTGCTCGCTTCCCGATGTATTGCTGCCAAGGCTTGGAGGCGGGATCGAGTGGCTGCGGCGCATGGTGGTGCGGACGCTCCAGGGACCTCTGCTGGGCAGCGGGCGTGAACTCGCCCAGCCTTTCTTGGAGCGCGGACATCGAGCAGTCGCGACCGG
>DATKFB010000140.1:0-2681 GCA_035544435.1 Polyangia bacterium | reverse complement strand
CGGCAACAACCGCGTGACCTCGCACGTCAAGATCAGCACCTGGAAGCCCACCGTGGGCTCGGACTGGACGCCGCTCGGCAGCCAGAATCTGTTCCAGGAAGCGTATCTGTCGTTCAAGATCCCGGCGGGGCCCGTCAACTTCAAGTGGAACGTCGGCGCGTTCCAGAACACCTACGGCGGGCTCGGCCAGTACGACGTCGGGCGCTACAACGCGCCGATCATCGGCAGCCCCTTCGGCGTCGGCGAGACGCTGACCGGTCAATACGATCTCGACGCGCGCTACACGCTCTTCCTCGAGGACGGCTTCATGGGTCGCCTCGGCAAGACGCCGGTCGGCGCGCCGCCCATCGTCAGCATCGACGGCGCGTTCAACTCGTCGCTGCCGTCGAGCTGGGTTCACCACGCCCACGCCGGCATCGCGCGCCACGGCACGGTCCCCCTCGTGCTGGGCCTGCACTACATCCTGAACTGGGCGCAGGACGAGCGCGATCAGCAGGACGATCCGCGCACGTCGTTCGTCGACGAATCGAACCGCCCCGATCCGCACATGACGGTGCTGGGCGCCGACTTCCGCATGATCGACAACTACCTCGGCAACTTCGCCGTCGCGGCATCCTACGTCGACGCGCACTACGCGACGCTGCTGACCGGCTTCAACTTCTTCGGCGCCTACAACGGCGAGCAGATGACGAAGCGCTTCTTCGGTCCACAGGGCGGCGGCACGGCGAAGATGCTCGTCACGGGCATCGAGTACAACGTCGCCTGGGGGCGGCTCTTGCGCTACCCCGTCGAGCTCAGCCCCAACGGCCCCGACTTCTTCACGAGCTTCTTCCTCGACTTCGGCCAGGTGTCCAGCAAGGACCCCGACTTCGACGGCCGCAAGATGCTCAAGTTCGGCACGGAGGTCACGTGGCGCTGGCTGGCTTGGCTCGCGCTCTCGGCGCGCTTCGATCGCGTGGCCCCGAACTCGCACGACTCGAAGGAGACCTTCTACGTCGTGAGCCCGAAGCTCATCTTCAAGAGCGACTGGCTGAGCCACGAGCAGGTGACGCTCTCGTACACGCGCTGGATGTACGGCGCGGACACGCACTCCGAGTTTCCCAACGACTTCACGCGCGGTCAGCTCGACGAGGACATGTTCGCGCTGACCTTTGGCCTGTGGTGGTGACGCAATGAAACGGAGCGCGACAGAAAGCAGGTTCCGAATGAAACGCAGCCTTGGATATGCGGGGCTCCTCGGCACGTACCTCTTGTCCTGGTGCGGGCCGGCGCGCGCGCAGGAAGGCGGCGCCGCCGACAAGAGCAACACGCCCGACGGCGACCCCAAGCAGGACATCTCGCTCGGCCTCGCGCCCGGCACGCCCCAGGTGGGCGCGCTGCCGGGCGGCCTCACGCCCGCCTACGGGCAACGGACCGCCGACGAGGGTGACTGGCGCTTCGACTTCCACGGCTTCATCACGATGCCGCTGCGCGCGGGCATGAACACGCGCGCGGGCGGCGCCACGACGGAGCAGCACCTCGACGTGCTGCACGCGCCGCCCGTCGTGCCGGACTATCGCGATTCGTTCACGTACACGACGGTCGTCCCTCAGCCCTACGCGCAGCTCAACTTCTCGTACGGCAACTCGGTCGTGACCGGCAACGTCATCATCCTGTCGCGCACGGCCACGACGGCCGCGAGCTTCTACAACCCGCCCGACCAGTCGGGCATCAGCGACGCGTTCGTCAATTTTCGGTTGCCGAACGTCGTCCGCCACGTCCACCTCGATATCAACGTGGGCGCGACAACCAACCGCTACGGCACGATGGGGGAGTACGACGAGGGCAAGTACGGCACGCCCGTCATCGCGCGCGTCAACGGCGTCGGCGAGGGCGTCGTCGCCAAGATCGGCCTCGGGAACGGCGTGCTCGCGCTCGAGCAGGGCTTCCAGGGCCAGTTCGACAAGTTCCCGGCCGACGTCTTACCCGCCGGGTGGAACGGCTTCGGCGACCCCAACGCCGGCAGCGGCTTCGTCAATCACCTCCACGCGGGCTTCGGCTACCTCGGCACGGCAGCCGTGGGCGTGCACTACCTGCAGGCTTGGACGCAGGACGACCGCGCCTCGCAATCGTTCGTGCCGGACGGCAAGCTCCGCGTGCTGGGCGCCGACCTGCGCCTCACGACCGGCAACCTCGGCCACCTCTACGTCGCCGTGGCGCGCGTCAACGCCGACGCCGTCGGGTCCGTGGGGCGCGTCCTCGAGATCATGAACACGGGCAGCGGTCAGGGCCTCATCGACAACTACCTCGGCGCGCAGAGCGGCGGCACGGGCACGCTCACGACGGTCGCCGCTCAATACGACGTCAGCATCAAGAGCATCCTGCGCTATCCCGAGGTGTTCGCGGGCGACAGCCGCGACGTCGTGCTGAGCCTGTTCGGCATGCAGACCCGCGTCACGAGCGGCGACCCAATGGCGGGCGGCGTCACCAAGCGCAAGCTGGGAGGGGAGGGCGCCTGCAGCCTCTATTCGTGGCTCGCCGCCTCCGTGCGGGTCGACCGTGTCATGCCGGACTCAAACGACAGCACGCAGTCCTTCTCGATTGTCTCGCCGCGTCTCATCTTCCGCTCGAAGTGGCAGGCCCACGACCAGGTCGTGCTGCAGTACTCGCGCTTCATGTACAACTCCGGCGTCTACGTGCGC
>DATKFB010000139.1:0-4394 GCA_035544435.1 Polyangia bacterium | reverse complement strand
ACGACGATGAGCGAGTTCGTGGCCCGGTCGAAGTTGATGCGGACCTCACCCTCGAAGAGCAGGTTCTCGCGGCCCTGCGACGCGCCCGCGGCGGGCGTCGGCGCCGGCGTCGGCGCGGGCGTCGCCGTGCCTCCGCGCGTGCGCGCGCGCCCGCCCGTCGCGCCCGCGACCGCCACGCCCGTGACCGCGCCCAGCGTCGCCGCGAGCTCGTCGCAGTTGGCGTTCTCGCAGTAGTAGACGTGGATGCGCCCGTCGCCGCCCTCGATGGGGACGTCGAGCTTCTTGACGAGCATGAGCACTCGCGCGTACGCGCGATCGGTGGCGATGACAATGAGCTGGTTCGAGCGCTCGTCGGGGATAATCTTCGAGACGCTGAGCTCGGTGCTGAGATCGCCGGACTTGGGCTTCGACCCCGGCGAGCCCGGCGCCGGCGCTGCGGGCGCCGTGCCGCGCTTGCTGCCGAGCTGCTGCACCTGGAAGATGTCGGCGAGCTTCTGCGCCATCTCGGTGGCCGCCGTGTTGTGAACGGTGACGACCCAGACCTTCTCGCCCGACCCGCCCGGCTGGTCGATCTCCTTCAGGACTTGCAGCATGCGGTCGATGTTCACGCCGCGATCCGTAATGATGAGGGCGTTCTGCGCCGCGTACGGGATGATGTCGCCCTGCTCGCCCTTGAGGCGCGAGAGCACCGTCGAGAGCTCGTTGACATCCCCGTTCTCGATGCGCACGAGCCGCGTGACGTAGTTCTCGCCCACGGGCATGTCCGCGTCGGCGCCGTAGACCGGGATCGACGTCGACTTCGCGCGCAGCGTTTCGATGATGCGCAGGAACTTGCCGGAGGGCTCGACTGTGAGGCCCACCGAGTCGAGCGCCGCGAGGAACAGGCGGTAGGCCTCCTCGGGCGTGATGAGTTGCGGCGCGACGATCGTGACCTTCTTGCTGTTGGCGGGGATCGTGCCGGGCAGCAAGAACTGGCGGCACGTGATCGACGAGATCCAGGCGATGAGATCGCCGAGCTCAGTGTCGGGCTTCATGTTGAGCTTGACGACGCGCTTGCCCGCCGGGAACTTCCGGCAGGAGTTGAACTCCTTTTCACCCACGACCTCGGCCGTGCCCGTGACGACGGGCGTCGTCGTCGTGGGCGCGGGCGTCGGCGTGGCGTCCTGAAGGTCGGTGCGGCGCCCGAGCTTTCTCGGTGTCAGCATCGGCGCGACAGGCGGCGGCGTGGTGACCCCGATCCGCGTGGCCCTGCCGTCGGCGCCCACGACGACCGCGGCGCGACCGGCGCCGGTCCCGATGGCGGCGACCGCGCCGGCGGCGACCACCGACGCCAGCAGGAGGAACACATGTCCGTGCCGGCGCGACCGTCGCGCGCCGGCGAGAACGCCGGGTTTGCCCTGCCGTTGTCTTGTCATCGAATATTGTATTCCTTCGTGATTTTCTGGCCGTTGCGCTCCAGCCCCACGGACAGATGGCTGGCGGACTTGAGCTTCGTGTAGACCATGAGCGCTTGATCGGGGCTGCTCATCTCGAGGCCGTTGATGGCCGAGATGACGTCGCCGTTCTGCAGGCCGATCTTCGCGAACGGCCCGTCGGGCCGCACGCTGAAGAGCCGGAACCCCGCGGCGCGCCCGTCCTTCATCTCGGGCACGATGCGCGCCGCGCGCGACAGCGCGCTCATGTTGCCGAGGAGCGAGTCGACGGTGCCGCGCTGGACCTCGTAGGTGTGCTCGCCCGTCTTCTTGACGCCCTTCTCGAGCTCGGCGGCGAGCGGATCCGACGAGGGCGCCGCCGCCGCGGCCGGCGCCGCCGCGGGCGCCGCGCCCGGCCCCTTGTCGAAGAGCTCGAGGTATTCTTGGCGGCCCGAGATCTCGAGGTCGACGCGCGTCTCCGAGATGTCCGTGATCGTCGCCTCGCGCACCTTGCCGCCGATGCCAAACGCGCCCGCCGATTTCTGTTCGGTGTCGCGAATGATGGCCATCGACCAACGCGGGTCAGCGGGCGGCGGCGCGAACATGATGGCGAGCAGCGCGATTGGTAGGGTCGTGCGCTGGGGCGCCGATTGCTCCGGCGGTTTGCTGGTGTCGACGGGCGGCGGCAGGATCGGCGGGCAGGTCGAGCAGAAGACGTTGCGCTTGAGGATATCCTCGAACTGCTTGCCGTACACAGTCGGCGGCGCGGCCGAGGCGACCCGCGGCGCCGCCTTGGCGGGCAGCGCGCCGCGCGCGAGCTTGGTCTCGATGGCCGTCGCGGTCGCGCGCGCGCTGAAAATCGCGCAGATCGCGATGACGGAGAGATCAATCGCCCAGAGATATTTGCGCAGCAGCGTCTCCACGGAAACCCAGGGGGTTCCAAAGCAACGCCGAGGCCAGCGCGTCGCGAGGGAAACGCCCGTAGTTTTGCGGGCTTGACCTTAGGTGCCCGTGCCGGTCGGCTGCCAAATTGGCAAGCCCGCGACGGCCGGCTCGGCGCCGTCGGATTCGGCGTCGGCGTCGTCCGAGGCGCCGCCGCGCTCGTCGGTTCGTTCTTCTTCGAGGCGGCGGTAGATCGTGCGCGTCGCGATGCCGAGGAGCTGCGCGCACACCCGCTTGTCGCCCCCCACGTGCGCGAGCGTGGCGTGAATGACCCGGCGCTCGATCTCCTCGAGCGGCGTGCCCACGGCGAAGCTGAGGGAGCGGCCGTCGGACGGCGTGCCGGAGCCGCTGCGCACATCGGGCGGCAGGTCCTCGAGCTCAATCGAGCTACCCCGGCACAGCACGACGGCACGCTCGATGGTGTTCTCGAGCTCGCGCACGTTGCCCGGCCATTCGTAGCGCGTCAGCAGGTCGAGCGCCGCGCGCGAGAAGCCGCCCATGGGCCGCCGGTTACGCGCGGCGTAGAGCTGCAAGAAGTGCTCGGCGAGCAGCGGCACGTCCTCGCGCCGGTCGCGCAGCGGCGGGATCGGCACGGCGATGACGTTGAGCCGGTAGTAGAGGTCCTCGCGGAAGCGCCCCTCGCGCACGGCGGCGCGCAGGTCCTGGTTCGTCGCGGCGACGAGGCGCAGGTCCACCTTCGACGTGCGGCCGCCCAACCGCTCGACCTCGCCCTCCTGCAGGACGCGCAGGAGCTTGACCTGGACGTGCGTGGGGATCTCGCCGATCTCGTCGAGGAAGAGCGTGCCACCCGCCGCCTGCAAGAAGCGGCCGTCGTGGCGCTGCACGGCGCCCGTGAACGCCCCCTTCTCGTAACCGAAGAGCTCTGCCTCGAGGATGCTCTCGGGCAGCGCCGCGCAGTTCACCGGCACGAACGGCCCGCGCGCGCGCGGCGAAGCTTCGTGAATGACGCGCGCGAGCAGCTCTTTGCCCGTGCCGGATTCGCCGAGCAGCAGCACGGTCGCCTGCGAGGGCGCCGCCTGCATGACGATGTCCATCGTGCGGCGCCACGGGAGCGACTGCCCGATGAGCGAGCGCCGCTTCTCGGCCGCGAGCTGCGCGCGCAGCGAGCGGTTCTCCTGCACGAGCGAGCGCTTCTCGAGCGCCTTGCCGACGACGCGCAGCAGGTGCGCGCGCTTGATGGGCTTGGTCACGAAGTCATAGGCGCCCTGCTTCATGGCCTCGACGGCGTTCTCGACGGTCCCGTAGGCCGTCATGAGCACGGTCTCGGTCTCGGGGGAGACGCTGTGGCTCGCCTTGAGCAGGTCGATGCCCGACATGCCCGGCATCATGAGATCGGTGATGAGGACCGACACGGGCTCGCGCCGCACGAGATCGAGCGCCTCGCCCCCCGAGCCCGCCGTGAGCACCCGCAGCGACTCGCGCTCGAGGATCTTCTGCAGGGAGTCGACGATCCCCGGCTCGTCGTCGACGACGAGCACCGTAGGCTTCTCGGCCGAGGCGAGTGTCGCGGAGCTCGCGGACGTTGCTTGAGGCGCCGGTTCGTTGCGCATCAGCTCCATGCTCCTTCAAGCTTCAAAGGCAGTGCCAATGTTCGCCAGTTCACATAACACAGCGAATTCATTACATGCGATCTTACGCCAATGTGGCGATGCCCGCCACTCCCGTGCCATTCTGACATCGGGTCAGGTGCGGCCACTCCGGTCGTGACACTTTGTCACGCGCTCAGCCGGTCAGGGAAGGAGGCTTGCGATCGCGACGGCAGCGCTCGCGGTTGGCGCGCCCATCGGGGTTATCACTTCGTGCGACTCCCAGCGTACGATCTTGTCGCATCCCTGCGCGCTGGGCTCGGGATGGACCTCGACATGCCGCGATCGTAGCGTGCCCGTCTATCCTGAACGCCCCGCCACTCGAACGTCACGAGCGGCCGCCGACGGGAAAAGTTACGCGGAAGGTGGTGCCCTCGCCGAGGCGGCTCTCGACCTGGATGCGGCCGCCGTGGCGCTCGACGATGCCGTGGAC
>DATKFB010000138.1:0-3814 GCA_035544435.1 Polyangia bacterium | reverse complement strand
GGACTCCGTGAGCGCCAGCGCGATGATCATCGGGGTGAAGATCTTCCCCGAGGCCTGAGGGTTGCGCGCGATGCCCTCGAGGGCGGCAGAGGCCGAGCGGCCCTGACCGAGGCCGCCGCCGAGCGCCGCGAGGCCGACCGCCAGGCCCGCGCCGATGGCGAGGCCGAGCTCGCGGCTGCCGCCGCCGGAACCGTCGGCCGCGAAGGCCGCCGAACTCGCGAGGAAGAGGACGACGCCGGTGAGCATCGCGGGCAGAAGCTTGAAATGGCGAAACATGACGGGGATTCCTCCTTGGGTGGTGCGGATGCGGAACGTGTCTGGTGCTCTTCGTCTAATGCTCTTCGTGGGCGACAGCCAAGCTTATATAGGTTGCGGACATCAGCGTGAAGACCAGCGCCTGCACGACCGAGACAAACACGCCCAGGATCATGAGGGGCACGGGGACGAGGAACGGCACGAGGGCGAAGAAGACGCTCACGACGGCGTGGTCGGCGAACATGTTGGCCATGAGCCGGATCGACAGCGTCACGGGGCGAATGAGGTGGCTCACGACCTCGATCGGAAAGATGACGACGACGAGGATCGCGAGCGGGCTCTTGAGCGGCAGGTGGCCCGTGAACTGCTCCAGGTAGTGCAGACCGTGCTCTTTGAACCCGAGGATGTGCGTCGCGAGGAAGATGCACAGCGCGAGGCCGACGTTGGTCTTGAGCGTGTCGGTTGGAGCGCGGAAGCCCGGCACGAGGGAGATCAGGTTCGAGAATAAGATGAAGACGAAGAAGGAGCCCAGGAAGGGGAGGTACTTGCGGGCATTCTTCGGGCCCATGACGCCGTCGAGGAGGCCGAACACCATGTCCGCGAGGCCCTCGAAGATGGCGCGCGTGCCGAGCTTGGCGGGCGGCAGGATCGCCTCGTCGCGTAGCGTGCGCACCGATCGCGCGTAGGCGAAGGCCCCCAGGCCGACGAGCAGCACGACGAGCGCCGCGACGAGCACGTGCGAGATCTCGAAGTGCGTCGTCTGGAACGATTGCCAGGTCCAACGGCGCGCGAGCGGCTCGACGAGCCCGTCGCGCACGCGCTCCATGCCGGGGATGAAGTCGAACCAGGTGGCGTGCGGTCCCATCGTCTACTCCGCGGGCTCCGCGCGTAGGCCCGTGACGAGCCCGGCGCCGAGGAGTGAGAACACCGTGACGAGCAAGCCGAGCCCGAGGGGCAGGACGCGCAGGCTCGGGCTCTTGCAGACGAGCCAGACGATCGTGAGCAACACGATCGTCTTCGCGCCGAGCGCAGACATCAAGCAGACGATGGCCGTGTTCGGGCCCCCGTTCGCCGCGAGCGCTACGGCTTGCCGCGCGAAGCGCGTCAACAAGAAGATGTTGATGACCGACAGCCCGGCGCCGACGGCGGCCGACGCGAGCCCCGGCGCGCCCCAGACGAGCGCCGAGAGCACGACGACGGCGCCGCCCACGACGATCGTGAGGCCGCGCGCGCGGGCCTCGAGGTCAGTCGTGCTTGTCGGTGCTGTGTTCATCGACTTTGAGATCTCTGTTGTAATCGCGGACGATACGCACGAGCGCGTTGATGGGGGCGCCGATCCCTATGACGTAGCCCAGGATCTTGAACCAGGGCGCCGTGCCCCAGCGGTGGTCGAGCCACGGCCCGCCCATGAACCCGAGGCCGATATAAGCGGCGATTTCGAGCCCAAAGGCGCCGGCCGAGATGGCCGTGCGGCGAAGCTGTCGCGTTTCGAGATCAATGGCGTGCGTTCGCTATCACGCCGCGCCGCTTTTATCAAGCCGGGAGCCTACGCGGAGGGCCCTACGGCGAGCCCGAGCTGCTCTTCATCTGCGTTAGGACCTCGCGGGCCGCGGTCACGAAACCCTGGACGTCCTCGAGCGTGTGCGCCATCGAGAGGAAGGCCGCCTCGAACTGCGCGGGCGGCAACAGGAAGCCCCGCTCGAGCATGCCGTGGAAGAACTTCGCGAACTGGGCCGTGTCGGACTTCTTGGCGCTCGCGAGGTCGACGACCTCTTCCGATGTGAAGAACAGCGTGAACGCCGACCCCACGCGCTGCACGCGCGCCTTCGCTCCCGTGCGGCGCACGACGCGCGACAGCTCGTCCTCGAGCGCGCGGCCCAGGCCTTCGAGCGCGATGAAGGCGCGCTCGTCGAGCCGCTTGAGCGTCGCGAGACCGGCCGCGACCGCCACGGGGTTACCCGAGAGGGTCCCCGCCTGGTAGACGGGCCCCTGCGGCGCCACGACGTCCATGACGTCGCCGCGGCCCCCGTAGATACCGAGAGGCAGACCCCCGCCCGCGATCTTTCCGAGGCACGTCAGGTCGGGGCGCACGCCGAAGAGCTGCTGCGCGCCGCCGCGCGCTACGCGGAAACCGGTGATGACCTCGTCGAAGACGAGCAGCGTGCCGTGCTCGTCGCAGATCGAGCGCAGCACGGGCAAGTACGCCGGCCGCGGCAGGACGACGCCCATGTTGGCGGGGATGGGCTCGAGGATGACGGCGGCGATCTGACCGCGGTTGTCGTCGAACGCCCCGCGCATGGCGTCGAGGTCGTTGAACGGGACGACGAGCGTGTCGGCGACGGCGCTCTTGGGCACGCCGGCCGAGCCTGGCAGCCCGAGCGTGACGGCGCCTGACCCGGCCGCCGCGAGGAGGCCGTCCGAATGCCCGTGGTAGCCGCCGTCGATCTTGACGATCTTGTCGCGCTTCGTGAAGCCACGCGCCGCGCGCAGCGCCGACATCGTCGCCTCGGTGCCCGACGAGACGAGGCGCAGCTTCTCGATCGAGGGCATCATGAACTGCACCATCTCGGCGAGTTCGATCTCGCGCAGCGTAGGGGCGCCGAAGGTCGTGCCCTGGGAGGCCGTGTGCACGATGGCGGCGACGACGTCGGGATCGGCGTGCCCCAGCACGAGCGGCCCCCACGAGCCCACGAAGTCGACGTAGCGGTTCCCGTCGACGTCGTAGACGTACGGGCCGATGCCGCGCTGGAGGAAGACCGGCGTGCCGCCGACGGCCTTGAAGGCCCGCACAGGCGAATTCACGCCGCCGGGGAAGATCCGTTGCGCGCGTTCGAACAGAGCCGCCGACCGGGGCCGTTTGGGACCTGGATTGGATGGCATGCGCTAGTTGTCCTTACCGTTCCCGTCGTCCGATCCTTCTTCCGACCCTGGGCCCGATCCTTCCTCCCCGTCGGCGTCCTCGGCGTCGTCGCCCTCGTCGTCGGCCTCGTCCTCCTGGTCGGCGAGCGCCTCGTCACCCAGATCCTCCTCGCCGAGGGGCTGCGACTGTTGCTCGGCGCGCGCCGCCGCGACCTCGGGCGCGACCTCGGTCTCGCCCTCTTCCTTCTCGGCGAGGCGCTCCATGGCGACGACCTTCTCGTTCTCTTCGAGCCGAATGAGCCGCACGCCCTGCGTGTTGCGCCCGATCGTCGGGATGCCGTCGACCGGCATGCGGATGAGCTTGCCGCCGTCGGTGATTAGCATGAGATCGTCGTCGTCGGTGACGAGGCGCAGGTTGACGACCTTGCCGTTGCGCTCCGTCGTCTTGATCGTGATGACGCCCTTGCCGCCGCGGTTCTTCGTCGGATAGTCCGACGTGGGCGTGCGCTTGCCGTAGCCGCGCTCGCAGACCGTGAGCAGCGTCGCGGGCTCCTCCCGCGGCAGCACAGCCATGCCGACGACTTGGTCGTCGGCGTCGCGCAGGCGGATGCCGCGCACGCCGCGCGCTGTGCGGCCCATGGGGCGGACGTTCTCTTCCTTGAAACGAATCGCCCAGCCGTTGCGCGTGCCGATGAGCAGA
>DATKFB010000137.1:0-7077 GCA_035544435.1 Polyangia bacterium | reverse complement strand
GCAGCGCTCCGCGGCCCGCAAGCCGGCGGCGCCGCGCCCGGCCAACGTCGCGGGCGCAGTCGAGATCTGGACCGACGGCGCGTGCTCGGGCAACCCGGGCCCCATGGGCATCGGCGTCGTCGTCATCGACGGAGATACACGTCGCGAGCTCGGCGAGTACCTGGGCACGGGGACGAACAACATCGCGGAGCTGGTCGCGATCGAGCGCGGCATCTCGATCGCGTCCGAGCTGACGAAGGGCGACCGCGAGCGCCCGCTGCGCGTCTACAGCGACTCGAGCTATGCCATCGGCCTGCTCGAGAAAGGATGGAAGGCCAAGGCCAACCAGGAGCTGGTCGCGCGCATCCGCCAGTCGGTGGCCGCCTGCCCGCGCCTGACCTTCGTCAAGGTCGCGGGCCACGCCGGCGTCCCCGAGAACGAGCGCTGCGACGTCCTGGCCCGCCAGGCCATCTCGCGCGGCCTCATGCCGTGAACTTGCTGGCGACCTCGTCGAGGCGGGCGAAGCGGGCGCCGGCGGCGCGCGCGGCGGTGAGGGTCTCGTCGAGAGCGGCGAGCTTGTGCGCGAGGGGCCGGCGCAGGTCGGGCTGGCGCGCGACGAGGGCGGGCGGGATCTCGTCGGCGTCCGCGTCCGCGAGATCGATGCCGTGCAGCTCGAGGTTGAAGAAGGGCGCGCGCAGCGCCACGGCGATCAGGTGGCGGCGCATCCAGCCGGGCGCCGTCACGAGGCTGGTCCCGAAGACGGGCAGGCGAGCGAGAGGCGTGACGGCCATGGGCAGCTCGACGAGGTCGCGCGCGCCGGCGTCGCTCGCTCTGCCCTCGGCATCGCTCGGCTTGCCGGGCGCGGCGCGATAGGGCGCGCCCGGCGCGGGGCGGTAGGGCGCGCGCGGGGCCGCGAGCACGCGGGGCGTGTCGAGGATGCTGCCCGACTTGCGCCCCACGAGGCGCATGGCGCCCATGACGAGGGCCTTGGCGCCGTAGTAGGCGAGCGAGGGGAACGCCGAGGAGTCGTAGCGGTAGCGGCGCGCGCGCAACATGTCGATGAGCTCGCTCGAGACGGTGTAGCCAGGCGCGCGGAAGCCGTGGGGCGCGGCGCCGCCGCAAGCGCCGATGAGGGCGTGGGCGCGATCGATCTCGGCGGCGATCGCTTGCGACGGCAGGCGCACGAGATCGTACGGGTGCGAGTAGGTGTGGCTCGCGAGCTCGTGGCCGTCGCGCGCGAGGGCGGCGAGGAGTGCGCGGCCCTCGGCGTCCTCGTCGAGGTCGCGCGCGACGACGAAGAAGGTCGCGCGCACGCCGTGGCGCGCGAAGAGCTCGGCGAAGCGCGGCAGGCAGCGGCGCAGGATGGCGTGGCGCGCGCGCTCAGGCGGCGCGCCCGGCATCGCGTGAATGCGCCAGTAGCACTCGACGGGGTCGAGGTCGACCGAGACGGAGACGACGCGATCTGACATATGCTCGGCTCGTGCTTACCACGCCCGTCGCCGCGCCGGTCACCTACCGGGTCGCCATGCCCGACCCGCAGAGCCACGAGTACGAGATCCAGCTCGACGTGCCCGCCCTCGCGGGGCGCGAGACCGTGGACCTCGTTTTCCCCGCCTGGGCGCCGGGCAGCTACCTCGTGCGCGACTTCGTGCGCCACGTCTACCGCCTCGCCATCACGGACGGGCGCGGGCGCGCCTTGCCCGCCCAGCGGCTCGACAAGGGCCGCTGGCGCGTCGAGACGGGCGGCCGGCCCTTTTGCGCGCGCTACCGCGTCTTCGCGTTCGAGCAGAGCGTGCGCACGTCGTTCCTCGACGACAGCCACGCCTACTGGAACGGCACGAGCCTGTTCTTCTTCGTCGACGGCGAGCTCGCGCGCCGCTGCCGCGTCGTCGTGACGCCGCCGCCGGGCGCGCGCTGGCACGTCGACACGGCGCTCGAGCCCGTGCGCGGCGCGCGCCGCACCTGGGTCGCGGCCGATTTCGACGAGCTCGTCGACGCGCCCTTCGAGGTCGGCCTACACGCGCGGCGGCGCTTCAAAGTGGGCCGCGCGCGGTTCGAGCTCGCGTTGTACGGCCGCACGAACGCCGAGGTCGATCGTCTCGTCGACGTCCTCCGGCGCGTCGTCGCGGCCACGGGCAAGATCTTCGGCGGCTTCCCCTTTCGGCGCTACCTCTTTATCGTGCACGCGCTGCCCGTGGGCTCGGGCGGCCTCGAGCACCGCGCCTCCGTGACGATGGACATCACGGGCCTGTCGTTCGAGGACGAGACTGGGTATCACAAGTTTGCCGATCTCGCGGCGCACGAGTTCTTCCACGCCTGGAACGTCAAGCGCATCCGCGATGCGACGCTCGGGCCGTTCGATTACACGCGCGAGAGCTACACGCGCCTGCTGTGGCTGCACGAGGGCTTCACCGACTACCTCGCGAACGTGATCATCCTGCGCGCGGGCGTGACGCGCGAGAAGCACTTCTGGCGGTGGATCGCCGAGGACTGGCCGAAGTACGCGAGTCGCCCCGGCCGCAACGAGACGCCGCTCTCGGAGCTCTCGTTCGAGGCCTGGATCAAGCTCTACAAGCCGGCCGAGAACCACGTCAACCGCGCCGTGAGCTACTACGAGAAGGGGCTGTGGGTGGGCATGGCGCTCGACCTGACGCTGCGCCTGCGCACGGGCGGCAAGCGCGGACTGCCCGAGCTCTTCCGCGTGCTGTGGCACGAACTCGACGAGGGCGCGCGCCACGTCGCCGAGGCCGACGTGCGCGCGGCGGCGCGCACCATCGCAGGCGCGCGCGCCGGCTCGCCCGCGGCGCGCGATCTCGACGCGTTCTTCGACCGCTACGTCAACGGCACCGACGAGCTGCACCTGCCCGCGCTATGGCGCCGCGCCGGCCTCTCCGTGCGCGAGCAGACCGAGTGGCAAGGCGACGACGTCGATGCCGTGCGCGCCGCGCGCGCCCGCGCCTGGACCGGCCTCGCGCTCCAGCCCGAGCGCACGACCGTCCGCAACGTCGTCCCCGACTCGCCCGCCTGGCGCGCCGGCCTGACCTTCAACGACGAGCTCGTCGCCGTCGACGGCGCCCGCGTCACGGCCGCGACCTTCGCGAAGCGCATCGCCGACCGCCGCCCCGGCGACGAGACCCGCCTCACTTACTTCCGCCGCGACGAGCTCCGCGAAGCCACCCTCACCCTCGCCGAAACCCCCGAGCGCAAGCTCGTCCTGGCCCCCGACCCCAAAGCCAACGCCCTCGCGAAAGCCGTGCGCGCCGGCTGGCTCGGCATCTGAAGCACGCTCTCGATTGAGCACCGATTGCTCCCACGGGAGAGGAGTGCTCAATAAAGATTCCGTCGTGCTCTCCCAGACGGACGAAAAGAGGGATCTGGCGAACGGCGATTTATTGCCGGGAGGCGCGGCTTCGCCGCGCCGGGTTGCCTTACGATCACTCTTGGGGGGTCCGCGGGGGGGTTAGCCCCCCCGCGCGCAGTTTCGTCCAGTCGATGGCCCACACGCCGCCGCGGCGGATCCAGCGCAGGGGGCGGCGGCTGTCGGGGGGCGTGCCGAGGGCGTGGTGATAGAGGTGGTCGATGCGCCAAAAGAAGCCGCGCGTGTGGTAGCTCTCGGGGCAACGCAGGCGCGTGCAGTCGAGGTGGTGGCAGAACTCGTGGAGGAGCGTGTTGAGCAGCGCCTTAGGGCTCGACACCTTCCCGCGGATGGCCGTGCGCATCCACACGCGGATGCGCTGCGTGGCGGGCGTGTAGTCCCCGAAGAGCTGGTATGTGCACACGCCGCTCGTGAGCTTGTGCGGCCGCACGCCCAGGACGGCCACGGGCGGCGGCGGCACGACGTAAAAGTCGGCGAGCGCGCCGAGGAGCTCGGCGCAGGCGTACGTCACCGGACGGCCCTCGCCCTTCTCCACGGCTGCCACGATGCCGCTCGTGTGCGCACGGACGACCTCGGCAGGCGGCAGCGGCATCGTCAGGAGCGCGTCGCTGCGATCGTACTCGGCGCGCTTGCCGGCGGCGCGCGGAACCGGATCGGTGATCATCGGCCCAGCACCTCCGCGCGGCAGAGGAAATTCTCGAGGTCCGTGACTCCCACGGCATCCAACGATAGCGCGTCAGTCACCGGCGCGCCGCCTCCCGCGCCTACGGCTGGGGCTTCTCGGCGCGGGCGCGGACGCGGGCGACGATGACCTTGGCGACGTCCGCGCCGACCCCCACGGCGACGAGGGCCGCCTCGAGCGCGTCGAGGATCTCGGAGGCGCCGCGCTGCCGGCCCTCGTCGAAGCCCACCATCCAGTCGACCGTGGCGTGCGGCATGGTCTTGCTGTGTGACGGCGCGTCGACCTGGGTCTCGCCGGTCGGCTCGGCGTCGATCTCGAGGTCCGGGGCCGAGTCGTCACCCATGCGGCCCCTCCTGGTTGCGGCGAACCGAGATCGCGAGGCGCGCGACGCTCTTGACGACGTGCGGGACGCGCTTCGTGAGGTTGATCGACGGCGGGCGCTTCTCGCGCACGGCGAACGGGATCTCGACGACCTTCTTGCCCTCGCGGTGGGCGCGGATGACGAACTCGCTCGCGAACACATCGCGATCGAGAACGCAGCGGCGCGCCGTCTCAAGCAGCGCCGCGCGTCGGAAGCCCTTGAGCCCGTGCGTGTCGGTGCCGTCGTAGTGGCACGTCACGCGCAGCAGCCCGTTGTAGACGCGCGTCGCGAGACGCCGGAAGAGCGGCCGCTGGTCGTTCGAGCCCACCATGGCCTTCGACCCCACGACCATCTCGGTGTCGCTGCGCTCGAGCAGCGCCATGGCGCGCGCGTAGAATTCGGTGTCGAGCAGATCGATCTCGTCGCAGATAACGTATTCGCCGCGCGCCTCGAGGATGCCCATCCGCATGGCGAGGCCGTAGTTCGGCTGGCCCACGTGGAGCATGCGCACCTCGGGGTGCTCGATCTCGAGCTCCCTGCCGATCTCGACCGTGCGGTCGCGCGAGCCGTTCTCGCAGAGCAGCAGCTCGTACGTCCAGCCGAAGCGGCGCAGCTTCTCTTGCAGCTCGAGCACCGAGCCGCGCAGGATGCCCTCCTCGTTGTAGACGGGGATGACGATCGAGACATGCAATGGCGGCGCGTCGCTCATCGCACCACCGCGCGCGCGGCGGCCGGCGCCGCCGGCAGGGCGTCGACGAGCGCCGCGACCTCGCGCCCGGCGAGCACGCAGTCCTCCATGGCGTTGTAGGTCCACGCGCCGTAGCGGCCGCGTGGATAGATGCCGTTCGCCTCGAGAAACGCGAAGATCGCGCGCGTCGCCGCGTAGTAGTGGTCGTCGAACACGACGTAGGCGTACTGGATCTCCTTGCGTTCGGCGAACACGACGTCGTCGGGCGACGTGAGCGCGCCGGCGGCCGTGAGCGCGAGGATCGAGTCGCGGAGCGCGGCGTCGCCGATGGGTCCGCGGTCGGACATCTCGACGCAGATCGAGGCGCCGCCCGCAGGCGCCATCGTGGGCATGGCCGAGGAGAAGACGTTCACGCGGTAGAAGGGATACTTCGGCTCGGGCACGTAGATCCAGTGCCAGTCGGCGGGGGGCTTGGCGCGCGAGGCGATGTTGAGGTAGCGCAGCGTCGTGCAGCGCAGGCGGGCCGCGTGGGCCTCGATGTCGGGTGGCAGATCCGGCATGCGCTTGAGCAGCTCCGGCAGCGGGATGGACGCCACGACGGCCCGGTATGGGACGCGCTCGCCGCCCGCGATGACCTCGCGGCGGCGCCAGTCGACGACGTCGGGGCTCGTGCGCGTGTGCACGCGGCCGCCGTCGGCGCGCATGCGGGTCTGCAGCGCGCGCGTGAACGTCTCGATGCCGCCCGCCTTCGGATAGAGGAAGCTGACGTTGTAGCCCATCTCGGGCGGTCCCGCGCCCACGGCGCCCGCGACGATCTGCTCGAGGTTGGGCAGTGGCACAAAGCGCGAGCACCAGGCCGCCGTGATCTCGCGCGGCGGCACGCCCCACAGCTTCTCGTTGTACGGGATCATGAAGTGCTTCGAGATGCCGGCGCCGAAGTGGCGCAGGCAGTACTCCTCGAAGTTCTTCGGCTCCGCCCGGGCGGTCGACGTCGCGTTCGCGACCCTCGCCTCGATGACGCCCATGAGGCACTCCTTGACGACTTCGGGCGGCAGGCCGTGCAGGTTGGCCTGGAACGGGAAGCGCGTGAGCGCGCCGTGAGAGAAGATCTTCGCGCGGCGCGCGATGGGCACCATCTGGCCCGGCAAGAGCTCGTCAACCAGCTGTTTGACGCCCGCGTCGCGCAGGTGCAGCCAGTGGCCCGTCTTGTCGAAGCGGTAGCCGTCGCGTTCGTCGGTGCGCGCATGTCCGCCCAGGCGGTCGTCGCGCTCGAAGAGCACCCAGGGCGCCCGCAGGTGGACCGCCGTCGAAATGCCCGTGAGGCCGCCACCCAAAATGACTACCGGAGGGACGTCTTGCCCGTCTTTTGCCGTCACGATCGGAAGACCTGGCTTACCATGGAACGGCGCTGACATGGGGAACGGGCTCTCATCGCACAAAGGCGCGCGGCCCGAGCCTGGCGCTTTCGAGCGCATGAAGGAGCTCGACGCGGAGCACCGGCGCGCGCTGCGCGGCGCGCTGCCTCTGACCTTGTCGCTGCGCTACCTCGCGACGGCTTTCGGCCGGCTGCGCGCCGGCACCGAGCTCGTGCCGGCACTGCCCGTGGCGCGGCCCGCGCCCGGCACGGCGTCCCTGACCTTCGTCGGCCACGCCACCGTCATGATCACGACGGCCCGCACGCGCCTCTTCACCGACCCGCTCTTCGAGCGGTCGTTCTATGGGCTGCGCCGTGCCAAGGAGGCGGGCGTCCACGCCGCCGACGTCGACGACGCCGATCTGGTGGTCATTTCGCACGCCCACCGCGATCACCTCTCGCCCCCGAGCCTCCGCCGCGTGCTCAAGGACGTCCCGGTCGTCGTGCCGCCCCGCTGCGGCCCGCTGCTGGCGCGCCTCGGATTCCTCGTCATCGAGGAGCTCCCGCCCGGCGGCGTCGTCACGCACGGCGACGTCGAGATCACGGCCGTGCCTGTCCGTCACTCCGGCGCCAGCGG
>DATKFB010000136.1:0-5404 GCA_035544435.1 Polyangia bacterium | reverse complement strand
GCGCGCGTGCGGCTCCGCCGCGACGTCCACGTCCTCGCGCACTGCACCTGGCCGCGCCCGCTCGGCGTCGCGGACGGCGTCGAGCACATCGGGTTCGACGCCCGCGAGCTCCTCGCGGCGGCCAAGGAGAGCCTCGACGCGCAACGCGAGGGCGCGCGGTCGCCGGGCCGCGCCGTGGCTCCGCGCTTCGCCGAGGAGCTGCTCTCCGCGCCCATCGCCCACCGCGCCGCCGAGGCGCGCACGGCTCCCGCCGATCTCGAGGCGCGCCGGCGCGTTGCCCAACCCTCGCCCCAGCTGTCGAGCGCCGCATGATCCGCGGCGATGCGCGGCGGCCGCGCGTCCGTCGTCTCGACGGGGGGCTCGCGCGCGCCTGTCTCGGCGTGCTGCTCCTGTCCGCGTGCGAGGTCGGGGGCTACGGCAGCGCCCAGGCGCCGGATGCCGCAGCCTCGGGCCTCGGCGGCTCGACAGGCTTCGCGGGCGCGCCGGGCTCCGCGGGCGCCGCGGCGGGCGTGGGCGCGGCGGCGGGCTCGGCGGCAATCCCGTCGTTGCCCGACCCGACCGCGACGCCCAACTTCCAGCTGCGTCCCGAGTATGCCGGACCGTGCACGCGCGCGGCCGGCGCCGTCGACGTGAACCTCGGCAACAGTCCCGAGGGCTTCGTGCGCGCGGCTTATTGCCAGGTCAACGGCGCCGAGCCGCCAGCCGACGTCGTGACCCAATGGGCGGGCCAGCTCCGGACCGTCGAGTACGTGCGCCGCATCGACGTCGTGCAGACGTTCTGTCGGATGGCGGGTCGGCCGTGCTCGTTCGCCTACACGGATCCGTGGCTCGGCGACATTCCCCTCTCGCCGGTGTGCACACGCAAGGGCACGCGCGACCTCGGCGCCGTGCTGATGTTCTTCAGCGATTGCCCGCAGGGCGTGAACTGCGGGATGGATTGGGCCAACACGCACGCGAACGGCATGAACACGGCGCACCCGCTCTTCGCGTTCGGCGCGGCGGCCGCCAACTACTACAACCCCCGCAACGCCGGCTACTGGTACCGCGAGCTCCTCGACGCGCGCTGGGCGGGGCTGCAGTTCTTCCTCATCAACACGTACGGGCCGGATCTGAGCGGCAACCCGGATCAGCTCGCGCTGCTGGGGCAGGCCCTCGCCAAGGCCGGTCCCGGCGTGAAGGTCGCCCTCTTCGACGATCCCTGGGCCTGGGGCCAGCCCTCGAGCCCGCCTCCCTTCCGCACGCGTCCGAGCCTGGGCGACACGGAGGGCGCGGCGCAGGCCATCTACGCGGCCAAGTGGAAGCCCTTCTTTTCGCGCGTGGACCGGCAGTTCTGGTACCTCGTCCAGAACCGGCCGCTCATCTATTTCTACAACGCCGGGACGCTGGCGCCTCTGAACGCGGCCGCCGCCGTCGTGGCGCGACTCAAGGCCCTCTTCGCCCAGGACTTCGGCGTCATGCCATTCGTGGCCGTCGAGAACGCCTATTTCCAGGATCCCAACATGCCGACCGTCGCCGACTCCGAGTTCAAGTGGAACACGCTCATGTCCGGCGTGAAGAGCCGCTCCACGCTCGGCGGCGTCACGCTCGACCACTTCATGGTCAAATGGGACCCGCTCGGTCGCGACAAACCCGGCACGATCGCCTCCGCGGGCGACCAGCTCCTCAAGGGGACGTCGTTGCTCTCCCAGCGCCTCGCGTCGTCGGACGACGCCACGGTCGCGGTCATCGCGACGTGGAACGATCTCGGCGAGGGGACCGGCATCGAGCGGAACTACGACTATTACATCGCCGGCTCGTGGAGCCCGCCCACCGCCTTCATGAGCCTGACGCGGGCGGCCCAGTGCTCCGATTGAAGATTTGCCTTAGGGCCTCACACGGATCGGCGCTCGGCCGGCCACACATCATCCGACACGTTCTCTCCACGCCTGCGTTAACCGACGGAGCCAAAATGCGAAATTTCACTCTCAAGAACTGCACGTTCATCTCATCGCTTCTGGCGATGTTCGCCGTAGCCGCCTCCGCGTGCTCGACCGGGTCGAGCTCGCCCACCACGGGCACCGCGGGGAGCTCGGGGACGCCGGGCACGGCCGGCAGCACGGGCACGGCCGGCAGCGGCACGGGCACGGCTGGCAGCGGCACGGGCACGGCTGGCAGCGGCACGGGCGCGGCCGGCAGCTCGGCTGCCGCAGGTAGCACGGGTACGGCCGGCTCATCGTCCGGGCCGAGCGTGTGCGACGGCGCCGGCACGCACGTGCTGACGTCGGCCGACGGCAAGGTCGACAACTTCGAGGGCGCCACGCTGTCGACCGGCTGGTCGACGTTCAATGACGTCCAGCCGACGATGAACGCCTTCAAGATGACGCAGGAGGCGGGCGGTGCGCTCAACACCGGCCACTACGGCCACTACGCGGGCACGGGGGCCAGGACCACGGCGATGGGCGGGTTCGGCGTGGGCGCCATCTACAACGAGGCCATCGACGTGACCAACGGGATCTACTGCGTCGACATCTCCGCGTTCGACGGCATCACGTTCTGGGCCAAGGCCGCCACGGCAGGCTCCAAGATCGATGTAAACTTCGTCGTGCCCGAGACGAACGCGGTCGCAACCAACCCGGCCCTCGGCGGCGGCGATTGCACGAAGAGCTGCTACAATCATCCGCGCAAGACGATCACGCTCACGGCCGATTGGGCGCAATATTCCGTCGCCTTCGCCGATGCGGCGGGTGGCAGCGCGAAGGTGACGACGCGCATTCAGGAGCTCGGTTGGCTGAGCCCCGACGCGAACTGGGACTTCTCCCTCGACGAAATCCAGCTCTACAAGGGCACGCCGCCCACGGGTCCGGTCGGGCCGTAAACGACCACCCTACGCCGGTGTCGACGGGCGGGCAGGCTTCGGCCGGCCCGACGTCGCCACCGGCGATTTGCGCACACCCACCGGGCCGCGAGGGAACCTACGATGAAGACCAACTGGCCCACCGTTCTCGCCGGATTGATTTGGGGATTGTGCGCGACCGCTGGGTGCGTCGCGAAGACGCAAGCGCAGTCCCTGCCCGGCGGCAGCGGCGCCGCCGCCGTCTCGGCGGCGGCCGCGGCCGTTCGGGTCACCGGCTGGACCGCGCCGCCGCACGCGTTGGTCCTGACGACGACCGAAGGCATCGTCTCCATCCGGGCCGTGAGCGACCATGTCTTGCGCGTGCGGGCTTCGCGCGAGGTGACTGGCAAGGATTTCTCCTGGGCGGTCGTCGCGGGCGCCAATCGACCGAAGGGGACCCTGACGGTCAAGGACACCGGGTCCGCGCTCCTCGCCGACACTTCCGACGTCCACGTTCGCATCGAGAAGAACCCGCTGCGGATCGCGTTTCTCGACAAGGCGGACCGGGTCATCTCCGAAGATGCGCCCGGGCGCCCACTCTCGCTCGGCCCGCGGGGTTTCCGCGTCGAGCGCACGATGCCCGACGACGAGCACTACTACGGCCTCGGCGACAAGGCGGGCCCGCTCGATCGCCGCGAGATGGCGTTCACGAACTGGAACACCGACGCCTACGCGTGGCAGGAATCGACCGACCCCCTCTACAAGAGCATTCCGTTCTTTCTGGCGATGCGCCACGGGCGCGCGCACGGCATCTTCCTCGACAACACCTGGCGCAGCTGGTTCGACTTCGGCAAGACGGCGCGCGACGCGTACGCCTTCGGCGCCGACGGCGGCGAGCTCGACTACTACTTCATCGACGGGCCCGCGCCGAAGGCCGTGCTCGAGCGCTACGCCGACCTCACGGGCAAGACGCCGCTGCCTCCGTTGTGGTCGCTCGGCTATCAGCAGTGCCGCTACTCGTATTTCCCCGAGGCGCGCGTCTACCAGGTCGCCAAGACCTTCCGCGACTCGAAAATCCCGGCGGACGTGATCTACCTCGACATCGACTACCAGAAGGACAACCGCCCGTTCACGATCGATCGCCAACGCTTTCCGCACTTCGAGCAGATGATCAAGGACCTGGGGCGGCAGGGGTTCAAGGTCATCGCCATCACCGACCTGCACCTCGCGAAGCCCGCGGAACCCGGCTACAAGCCCTACGACGAGGGCGCCGCGGCAAACAGCTTCGTCCACAACGCCGACGGCTCGGTCTACGTGGGGAAGGTCTGGCCGGGCGCGAGCGTCTTCCCTGATTTTACCTGGGCGCCCGCGCGCGCGTGGTGGGGCACGCTCTACGCGGACTTCGTGGGCATGGGCGTCGCGGGCTTCTGGAACGACATGAACGAGCCGTCGATCTTCGACGTGCCCAGCAAGACGATGCCGCTCGACGTGGTCCACCGCGTCGACGCGGGCGGGACGGCGACCCACCGCGAGATCCACAACGTGTTCGGCATGCAGAACTCGCGCGCCACCTACGACGGCTTGCTGAAGCTTCAGCCCGACCGCAGGCCCGTCGTGCTCACGCGCGCCACCTACGCCGGCGGCCAGCGCTTCGCGGCCTCGTGGACCGGCGACAACACGAGCACGTGGAACCACTATCGGCTGTCGGTGCCCACGCTCCTCAACCTCGGACTGTCGGGCTACCCGCTCGTGGGCGACGACATCGGCGGGTTCCGCAAGAGCCCGCCGCCCGATCTGCTGACGCGCTGGTTCGAGCTCGGGTCGTTCAACCCGATCTTCCGCGACCACTCCGAGAAGGGCACGCTCGATCAAGAGCCGTGGGTGCACGGCCCCAAGCACGAGGCCATTCGCCGGCGGTTCATCGAGGCCCGCTACCGCCTGCTGCCCTACATCTACACGTTGGCCGAGGAAGCGGCGCGCACGGGCCTGCCGCTCATGCGGCCCGTGTGGCTCGAGGCTCCCGAGGCCGAGGCCTTCTACACGAACGACCGCGTGTTCATGTTCGGCGCCGACCTCCTCGTCGAGCCCAAGCTGGACGAGACCGTCGATCCGGACGAGCCCTCGGCGCCCGCGGGCGTCTGGTACGACTACTGGACGGGGCAGCGCTGGACGGGCGCGAAGAAGAAGACTCCCACGGCGCTCGACGAGATGCCGGTGCTCGTGCGCGGCGGAGCCATCATCCCGCACCAGCCGCTCGTGCAGTCGACGAGCGAGACGCCCAAAGGTCCGCTCGAGCTGCGCGTTTATCCGGGCGCCGATTGCCGCGGCTCGCTGTACCTCGACGACGGCGCCTCGTTCAAATACCAGAAGGGCGAGTTCTTGCGCCTCGGCTTCTCTTGTCAGCAAGACGGGGAGGCTGGAAAATCGATCAGCGTGAAGACCAATGCCGCCGAGGGCTCGTTCACGCCCTGGTTCCAGTCGCTCGCCGTCGTCGTTCATGGCGCTCCATCGGCGCCGAAACAGGTCACCGCGGGCGGCGAACCTTCGCGCAACTTCCGCTACGACAAGGCCAAGAAGACGGTCACGGTCACG
>DATKFB010000135.1:0-5120 GCA_035544435.1 Polyangia bacterium | reverse complement strand
CGCTCGTCAAGCGCGAGTACGACGCCATCATGGACCGCACGCGCGGCAAGGTCTTCACGTGGCGCGACTACATGCTCATGTACGAGGCGCTCGCCGATGGCAAGAAGGCGGCGGCCGAGCTCGACCTCGACACGTACCTCGAGCCGGAGTTCGGCGACTCGCGCGCGCTCACGTACGCCTGGGTGCGCGCGCTCGCCGAGCTCGGGCGCGTCGAGGCGACAGTCACGGCAGACGCGCCGACCACCGCCGTGTTCCAGAAGAAGGGCGCGCGCAGCTACGTCGCCTACAATCCCACGCTCGCCCCGCTCACGGTGACCTTCTCTGACGGTTTCACGCTGGACGTCCCCCCCAAGCAGCTCGCCCAGAAGACCGCCGAGCGGCCGAACTAGCGGCGACTAAATGGGCCGGCAGCCGTCCAAGACAGGCGAGCCGATGAGCTTGCCGTGGCCCGTGCAGCGCAGGGACACGACCTGGCCGCGGATCGGGATCGAGCGCCCGCTGTCGTCGTGGGTCACGATCGTCGCGCGCACCGTCTCGAGGGCGTCGCCCGTCGCGAGGCGCAGCATGACGTCGCCGTCATAGTTGCGGCGCACGTCGGCGACGGTTCCCGTGATGGCTACGTCCTTGTTCTTGAAGCGGGCGTCGGCCTTGACGTCGTCGACGTTGTAGAGGGCCCAGAGCTCGGAGGCGGTGAGCGTCGCGTGCGAGGGGTTGCGGGCCGCGACGACGAACGGCGACCAGCTCTCGGCCGCGGCGACGGAGGCGCGCGAGCGCCCGAGACCGAACGGCAGCCGCTGGTTCACCGTCGCGACGGCGAAGAGCCCGAGGAGGAACAGCCCCGAGAGCGCCAGCATCACCCCGCGCGGGTCCAAGCGCTGCTTCTTGCCGCAGCGGCGGCAGACAAGGGCGCGCCGCGAGACGACCTTGGCGCACCGGGCGCAGCGCCGGTGACTGGCCCTTCGGTGAACCTTTTCGACGTCGGAGAGCGCGATCCCGTCCACGGCTCTCCTCCTCGGCAGACCGCGCCGGAATCTTGACGCGAAAGTCCGGCGGCAACTCACAGAAACCTACCTGAAACGCCGGCCCACGCCGAGGCGTACAATCCGACACCTTGAAGCGGGCGAGCGAAGGCACGAAGGACGCCGGCGACGATCTCGAGACGGCCGAGCAGCGGCGGCTCCGCGCCGACGCGAGCCGCGAGCGCAACTGGCAGCGCTTCGGCCCGTACCTGGCCGAGCGGCAATGGGGCACGGTGCGTGAGGACTACTCGGAGAACGGCACGAGCTGGGACTATTTCCCGCACGACCACGCGCGCAGCCGCGCCTACCGCTGGGGCGAGGACGGCCTCTTCGGGTTCTGCGACCGCGAGGGGCGCCTCTGCTTCGCCCTCGCGCTGTGGAACGGCGCCGATCCCATCCTCAAGGAGCGCCTCTTCGGCCTGAGCGGGCTCGAGGGCAACCACGGCGAGGACGTCAAGGAGGAGTACTTCTACCTGGACGCGACGCCGACCCACTCGTACGGCAAGGGGCTCTACAAGTACCCGCAGCGCGCCTTCCCCTACGACGCGCTCGTTAAGGAGAACGCGCGGCGCGGCCGCCTCGATCGCGAGTACGAGCTCGTCGACACGGGCGCCTTCGACGACGACCGGTACTTCGACGTCACGATCGAGCACGCCAAGGCCTCGCCCGACGACGTCCTTGTCGCGATCACGGTCGCCAACCGGGGGCCCGTGGCGGCGCCGCTCGTCGTGCTTCCGACCCTGTGGTTTCGCAACACCTGGTCGTGGGGCCGAGTCGGCGAGGGGTACTGGAAGGGCGCCGCGCTCGAGGCCGACGGCGCGTCCGCCATCGTGGCGCGCCACCCGACGCTGGGCCACTACCGGCTCGCCATCGAGCCCGGGCCCGGCGGCGCGGCGCCCGAGCTGCTCTTCACGGAGAACGAGACCAACGCCGCGCGCCTCTTCGGCACGCCGAACGCCACCCCCTTCGTCAAGGATGCCTTCCACGCCGCCATCGTCGAGGGCCGCGCCGACGCCGTGAACCCGGCGCGCCGGGGCACGAAGGCGGCGGCGGCCCATCGCCTCACGCTCGCGCCGGGCGCCGAGGCGCGCCTCCGGCTGCGGCTCACGGCCGAGGGAGAGGTCGGCGCCGGCGCGCCCTTCGCCGACTTCGACGCCACGCTGGCGCTCCGCCGCGCGGAGGCCGACGCCTTCTACGCGGCGCGCACGCCCGCGCTCCCGCCGCCCGAGCGCGCCATCGTCCGGCAGGCCTACGCGGGCCTGCTGTGGACGAAGCAGTTCTATCACTACGACGTGCAGACCTGGCTCGAGGGCGATCCCGGGTGCCCGCCGCCGCCGCCCGCGCGCAAGCCGGGTCGCAACAGCGACTGGGTGCACCTTTACAACCGCGACGTCCTCTCGATGCCCGACAAGTGGGAGTACCCATGGTTCGCGGCCTGGGACCTGGCGTTCCACATGCTGCCGTTCGCGCGCATCGATCCGAGCTTCGCGAAGGAGCAGCTCGTGCTGCTGACGCGCGAGTGGTACATGCACCCGAACGGCCAGCTTCCCGCGTACGAGTGGGCCTTCGGCGACGTCAACCCGCCCGTCCACGCCTGGGCCGCCTGGCGCGTCTACAAGATTGCCGTCGACGAGCACGGGCATCGCGACCGGACGTTCTTGGCGCGCACGTTCCAGAAGCTGCTGCTGAACTTCACGTGGTGGGTCAACCGGAAGGACGCCGACGGCAAGAACCTGTTCTCGGGCGGGTTCCTGGGCCTCGACAACATCGGGCTCTTCGATCGCTCGAAGCCGCTGCCCACGGGGGGGCACCTCGAGCAGGCCGACGGCACGGCCTGGATGGCGTTCTACTGCGCGACGATGCTGTCGATGGCGCTCGAGCTCGCGCGCGCCGACCCCGCCTACGAAGACATGGCGTCGAAGTTCTTCGAGCACTTCATCCACATCGCCGACGCCATGAACGCGCTCGGCGAGGCGGGCCTCTGGGACGAGCAGGACGGCTTCTACTACGACGAGATCCACCTGGCGGACGACGGCGTCAAGCGCGAGATCCCGCTGCGCGTCCGTTCGATCGTTGGGCTCCTACCCCTCATCGCCGTCGAGGTGCTCGAGCAGGCGACCATCGACCGCCTGCCGGCGTTCAAGAAGCGAATGGGCTGGTTCCTAGAGAACCGGCGCGACCTCATGAGTGGCGTTTCCTTCGGGACGGAGCAACACGGGAACGTGCTGCTGGCGTTGCCGTCGCGCGTGCGACTCGTGCGCGTGCTCAAGTACATGCTCGACGAGAACGAGCTCCTCTCGCCCTTCGGCATCCGCTCGCTCTCGAAGGCGCACGCGACGCCCTACACGCTGTCGCTGGGCGGCCAAGAGTTCAGCATCGACTACGAGCCGGGCGAGTCGCACACCTGGCTCTTCGGCGGCAACTCGAACTGGCGCGGCCCCGTCTGGATGCCCGTGAACTACCTGTTCGTCGAAGCGCTCCAGCGCTACCACCACTTCTACGGCGACGAGCTGCGCGTCGAGTGCCCAACCGGCTCGGGCAAGTGGATGAACCTCGACGAAGTCGCGCGCGAGCTGTCGCGCCGGCTCGCGAGCCTCTTCCAGCCCGACGACAAGGGCGCGCGCCCGTGCCATGGAGGCGACGCGCGTTACGCCACCGACCCGCACTGGCGCGACCTCGTGCTCTTCCACGAATGCTTCCACGCCGACACGGGCCGCGGCGTCGGCGCGACCCACCAGACCGGCTGGACCGCCCTCGTGATCCGCCTCATCGAGGATCTCGGCCGCGCAAAACCAGGCTCGCGGTCGTAAAGCTGGCCTAGCGGTCGTAAAGAATGATGTCGTGGTACCGGGCCTCGACGGCGCCGGGGTTCTCGTAGAGGTGGGCCTTGTCGGCCGAGAACGAAACCGAGTCGCCCGGCCCGAGCTCGTAGACCTCGCCGTCGACGCGCAGCTTGAGCTGCCCCGCGAGCACGATGACGAGCTCGCGCGTCCCTGGCGCGTGTGCCTCCGAGGCGTGCGTCGCGCGCGCGGCAAGCCGCAGCTCGTAGACCTCGGCCCAGGGCGCGGCGCCCGCGGGCGTGAGCGGCCGGCTCTCCATCTTACCGTCGGCCGACCGCAACACCTGCGTCTCGACGCGCCGGAGCACGCCCACGGCCCCGCGCGTCTCGCCGATGAGCTCCGCGAAGGGGATGCCGAGGCCGACGGCGATCTTCCACAGCACGCCCACGGTGGGGTTGCCCTTCGAGGTCTCGATCTGCGACAGCGCCGCGCGGCTCACACCCGACGCGACCGCCAGCTCGTCGAGCGACAGGTTCCGCGCCTTGCGCCGCCGCCGCAGGTTGTCGCCCACGCGCCGCGCCACCTCGACCGCGCCGAGCTCGTCGCCCGGCGGCAGCGGCAGCGAGCGCGTAGGCGACGAGCGCTCGGCCTTGCGCTTCGTGGTCGTCGCCATGGCGCGAACGGTATCATGAAGGCGTAGACCCCGAGCGGCCGAGCCGGCCCGACGACGAGCGGCCCGTGACGCGCAGGTGGAGCGCCGCGGCGACGAGGCACGCCGCTAAGCATCCGCTCCAGAGGGTGTGCGGTCCCCAGCGCGCGAGCACGAACGTGCCGAGCGTGGGCGCGATCATGCTGGCCGAGCCCCAGGCGAGCTGGTACGCGCCTTGGTACGCGCCCCGCCGCGAGGCGGGCGCGAAGTCGGCGACGAGCGCAGGCGTGGCCGTCGAGAAGCCGACCTCGCCGAGCGTCCACAGCACGCCCGACAGAACGTAGACGAGCGAGCCGCCCGCAAACGCCGTGGCGCCGAGGCCCAATCCGGTGAGCACGCAACCGGCCGCGAGCCACTGGACGTGGCCGAGCCCGCGCACGTAGCGCAGCGCGAATGGCTGCGCGATCACGATGTACACGCCGTTGAGGCCCAGCAGCCAGCCGATCTGCGCGAGACCGAGCCCGTGTGCGCGCATATCGAGCGGCAACGCCACGATGACCTGCGCGAACGCCACGAGGAGCAGCACCTGGATCGCGACGAACTTCACGAACGGCGCGTCGCGCAGCGGCGAGAGCTGGCCGCCGTCACCCCGCCCCGCCGTCGCGCCGGCGG
>DATKFB010000134.1:0-6252 GCA_035544435.1 Polyangia bacterium | reverse complement strand
TGGGTACGATGATCCAGCGCCACAAACTCGGCGAGGCCGACTACCGGGGCGCGCGCTTCGCCGATCACCCCGTCGACCTCAAGGGCGACAACGACCTGCTCGTGCTCACGAAGCCCGAGATCATCGCCGGCATACACGACGCCTACCTCGCGGCGGGGTGCGACATCATCGAGACCAACAGCTTCAACGCGAACTCGATCGCGCAGGCCGACTACAAGCTCGAGGCGCTCGCCTACGAGCTCAACCTCGAAGCGGCGCGCCTCGCGAAGGCGGCCGCGACGGCCTGGACCGCCAAGACGCCAGACAAGCCCCGCTTCGTCGCGGGTGCCATTGGTCCCTCCAATCGCATGCTGTCGATGTCTCCCGACGTCAGCGACGCCTCGGCGCGCGCCATCACGTTCGACGCCCTCAAGGACGCCTACGTCGAGCAGGTGCGGGGCCTCATCGACGGCGGCGCCGACATCCTCTTGCCCGAGACGAGCACCGACACGCTCAACGTCAAGGCCGCCCTCGTCGCGGCCGAGGAGGTCTTCGCCGACAAGGGCGTGCGGCTGCCCATCATGGTGTCCGTCACGATCTTCGACAGCAGCGGGCGCACGGTGTCGGGCCAGACCATCGACGCGTTCTGGACGTCGATCGAGCACGCCAAGCCGCTCTCGGTCGGCATCAACTGCTCGCTCGGCGCGACGCAGATGCGGTCGTTCCTCGCCGACCTCGCGAGCACGGCGACCTGCCTCATCAGCTGCTACCCGAACGCCGGGCTGCCGAATCCCCTCGCGCCCACGGGCTACGACGAGGAGCCGCCCACGACGGCGGCGTTGCTGCACGAGTTCGCGACGGCCGGCCTCGTGAACCTCGTGGGCGGCTGCTGCGGCACGACGCCCGACCACCTCGCCGCCATCGGGCGCGCGCTCAAGGACGTCAAGCCGCGCCGGCCGCCGCCCGCGCCGGGCGCCGATGGCGGCGGCCTGCCCTACGCGCGCTTTTCCGGCCTCGAGACGCTCACCGTCCGCCCCGACACGAACTTCCTGATGATAGGCGAGCGCACGAACATCACGGGGTCGGCGAAGTTCGCCGACCTCATCCGGCGCGGCGACTACGCGGCGGCGACGTCGGTGGCCCTCGATCAGGTCAACGGCGGCGCCAACATCCTCGACGTCAACATGGACGAGGGGATGATCGACGGCGAGGCCGCCATGACGAAGTTCTTGAACCTCATCGCGACCGAGCCCGACATCGCGCGCATCCCCGTCATGATCGACAGCAGCAAGTGGTCGGTCATCGAGGCGGGCCTCAAGTGCGTGCAGGGCAAGGCCATCGTCAACTCGATCAGCCTCAAGGAGGGAGAGGCCGACTTCCTCAAGAAGGCGCGCACGATCAAGCGCTACGGCGCGGGCGTCGTCGTCATGGCCTTCGACGAGACCGGCCAGGCCGACACCGTCGAGCGCAAGGTCTCGATCTGTCAGCGCGCCTACAAGCTGCTCGTCGAGGAGGCCGGGTTCAACCCCGTCGACATCATCTTCGACCCGAACATCCTCGCCATCGCGACGGGCATCGAGGAGCACAGCGAGTACGGCAAGAACTTCATCGAGGCGACACGCCTCATCAAGGCCACCTGCCCGGGCGTGAAGATCTCGGGCGGCGTGTCCAACCTGTCGTTCTCGTTCCGCGGCAACAACGTCGTGCGCGAGGCCATGCACACGGCCTTCCTGTTCCACGCCATCAAGGCCGGCATGGACATGGGCATCGTCAACGCCGGCCAGCTGGGCGTCTACGAGGATCTCGAGCCCGTGCTGCGCGAGCACGTCGAGGACGTCATCTTCAACCGGCGCGCCGACGCGACCGAGCGCCTCGTCGAGCTCGCCGAGCGCGTCAAGGGCGGCGGCAAGAGGAAGGAGCTCGACCTCCGCTGGCGCGACGAACCCGTCGAGAAGCGCCTCGCGCACGCGCTCGTCGCGGGCCTCGTCGAGTTCATCGAGAAGGACGTCGAGGAGGCCCGCCAAAAGTACGCCAAGCCCCTCTCGATCATCGAGGGCCCGCTCATGGACGGCATGAAGATCGTTGGCGACCTCTTCGGCGCCGGGAAGATGTTCCTGCCCCAGGTCGTCAAGAGCGCGCGCGTCATGAAGAGCGCCGTGGCCTACCTTCTGCCGTTCATGGAGAAAGAGAAGGCCGGCGGCGCGTCGACGCACGGGCGCGTCGTCATGGCCACCGTCAAGGGCGACGTCCACGACATCGGCAAGAACATCGTGGGCGTCGTGCTCGGCTGCAACAACTACGAGGTCATCGATCTCGGCGTGATGGTGTCGTGCGAGAAGATCCTCGAGACGGCGCGCCAGCAGAAGGCCGACATGATCGGCCTGTCCGGGCTCATCACGCCGTCGCTCGACGAGATGGTGCACGTCGCACAGGAGATGGAGCGCCAGGGCTTCACGCTGCCGCTGCTCATCGGCGGCGCGACGACGAGCCGCCAGCACACCGCCGTGAAGATCGCGCCCGCGTTCTCGCAGCCCATCGTCCACGTGCTCGACGCCTCGCGCGCTGTGGGCGTCGTCGCCGGCCTGCTCGACCCCAAGGGCAAGCCCGAGCTCGACCGCAAGAACCGCCAGGAGCAAGCCGAGCTGCGCGAGCTGCACGCGCGCAAGCGCGACAAGCCGCTGCTGCCGCTGCCCATGGCCTACACCAACCGCCTCAAGATCGACTGGCGCTCCGACGACGTCCCCCAGCCGAGCTTCCTCGGCGTGCGCGCCGTGGACGACGTCACGCTCGAGGAGCTCACCCGCTACATCGACTGGACGTTCTTCTTCACGGCCTGGGAGCTCAAGGGACGCTTTCCCGCGATCCTCGATCACCCCGAGCAGGGCCAGGCCGCGCGCGACCTCTTCGCGAACGCCAAGGAGATCCTCCAGAGCATCATTGAGGGCCGCAAGCTCACGCCGCGCGGCGTGTACGGCTTCTGGCCCGCCAACAGCGACGGCAACGACATCGTGCTCTACACCGACGAGTCACGCACGAAGGAGAAGCTGCGCTTCAACATGCTCCGCCAGCAGCAGGTGAAGACCGAGGACAAGCCGTACCTGTCGCTCGCGGACTTCGTCGCGCCCGTGGGCTCGGGCCTGGCCGATCACATCGGCGCCTTCGCCGTGACGGCCGGCATCGGCTGCGCCGAGCTCGCCGCGTCCTACGAGAAGAAGCACGACGACTACAACGCCATCATCGTCAAGGCGCTCGCGGACCGCCTCGCAGAGGCCTTCGCGGAGTGCTTGCACGCGCGCGCGCGCCGCGACTGGGGCTATGGCGCGGGCGAAGATCTGTCGAACGAGGACCTCGTCGACGAAAAGTATCGCGGCATCCGGCCCGCCTTCGGCTACCCGGCCTGCCCCGAGCACACCGAGAAGGGCAAGCTCTTCGACCTGCTGGGCGCGCGCTCCGCCGGCCTCGAGCTCACCGACAGCTTCGCGATGACGCCGGCCGCGTCCGTGAGCGGCATCTACCTCGCGCACCCCGCGGCGCGTTACTTCAACCTCGGCCGCGTCGGCCGCGACCAGGTGCAGGACTACGCGCGCCGGAAGGGCATGACGGTCGCCGATGTCGAGAAGTGGCTCGGCCCCAGCCTCGGCTACGATCCCGCGAAGGCCGACGACGCCGCCGCCTGAAACACCCGCCGACGAGCTAGCGAATCAGTCCCCTCTTCGTCGCGTCCTTGAGCCCCTCGAGCACGGCGTCGCCCGCGGCGAGCAGCGGAGCCAGCGGTTCGTGCCCGCCGTCAGTCGCGTGCGGCAGGATGTCACCCTCCGCCACACGCACGCCTTCAGTCGTGAGAACGTAGAAGCGGACGCGTCCTTTCGCGGGCAGAGGGAAGTCCTGCGCGGAGACGGTCTCTTTCGAGAATTCGGCCGCCTGCTCGCAGAGCTTCAGGGCGGCGGCGTGCGCCGGCGGATAGGCCTTGCCGCCCACGACGGAACCGCCCGTGCTGAGATACATGCTCGCCGTGCCGTCGGCGAGCGCGATGATGGTCGCCGTCCCCTTGGCGTACCCACGTTCCATGAGCACGCCCCACACGCCGCGCACGGGAGTGACACCGACCTGCTGCGCCGTCGAATGGAGCAACTCATCGCGCAAGTTTCCCGCGTCGGGAGAGGCGGGCTCCTGACCCGAGCTCTCGACGGGCGCCACGCCACGCTGCTCGTCGTTCGCGTTCAATGCGTAGACGCCCGCGACGACGAGGGCCGCTGTCGCGGCGGCGATGAGGAGGCCCTTCATCGCGAAAAACCGTAACTCAGAACGGCTCGAAGCAGTCGGAGTTTCGCCGGGCGCTCTTCTTCGTCGCGAACCTCGTTGGATGCGCGTAGAACGTCAGCGCGCGTACGCGATAAGCACAAGGCCAAGGTTGTAGCTCGCGTGCAGCGCGATCGCGGGCAACAAGGAGCCCGAGGTGAGGCGCACGCGCAGGGCGAAAGCACCTAGCAGCGCGATCGCGATCCAGGCCGGCCAGTACACGCCGATCTCGGTGGCGTGGAGGGCGACGAAGATCGCCGTCGTGGCCAGCGCGGCCCAGGGGGGGCGCCATGAACGAGCGAGGCCTGCATAAAGGGCGCCTCGGAACACGAGCTCTTCGACCGGCGGCGCGACGCCGACGGCCAACGCGGCCCACACGAGGCGCGCCCAGCCGCCCGCGCCCGCGGCGCGCGCGAGGGGTCCGAGGGCGTGCGGACGCACCGGGAGAGCGGCGCCCACGACGGCGAACGCAGCCATGAGCGCGAAGCCCGTCAGCGCGGCGCGCACGCAGTCGCGCGCCGAGGCGGGCGTCCAGGCCACCGCGGCCCGCACGGCGTCGCCGCCCGCTTGACCGAAAGACCGCCGGAGCATACGCAGCGCCGCCAGCCCCGAGAGGAGCGTGCCGACCAAGGCCGCGGCCAGCAAAAGGCCGAGGTCGATCTGGATGCCTGCTGGCTGGACGCCCCCCGGCGCCGGGGGGCCACCCTTCGTCAGGGTGTGCGCCGCCGCGAAGACGCCGACGACAACCGCGACGGCCAGCTGGACGCCGAGAAATACCATCAAGATCCGCAGCGCCCGCTTCGCGCCAAACGCGGGTGGCTCCGGCGGCTGGGGCACGGCCGTAGATTCGTCTTGGAGTCTTTCGGTCATTTTGGGTTTTCCGGGCCCCTTGCTACCCAGGTGACATCGCGATCGACCGCCATTATGCTGGCCGATCTCTTGGATCCGCAGAACGAAACGTCCCCGACGGCGGGAGGAGACGCTGCGATCGCTCCCGAGGCGGAGGCGGCTCCGCCCATCGTGACCGAGGAGCAGCAGCTCCTGTCGGTCGTGCTGCGCAAGCTCGACGGCGCGGCGCCGCGCAAGAGCCGCGCGCCCGTCGACGACGCGGGCTCGCTCATCGAGCTGCGCGACGCGCTCGCCGAGGCCAAGCCCGAGGACCAGGGCTCGATCCTCGAGCAGATGCACCGCATCGAAGCGCTCTCCCGCCAGCGCGGCAAGGGCGACAGCCCGCCCGTCGATCGCAAATCGCCCTACTTCGGCCACCTGCGCCTCGAGGAATCCGGCAAGCGGCGGGACGTGCTCATCGGCGCGCGCAGCTACGTCGAGCCGGGCGGCGGCGTGCAGATCGTCGACTGGCGCAACGCGCCCGTCTCGCGTCTGTTCTATCGCTACGAGGAGGGCGACCTCTACGAGGAGCGCCTCGGCGATCGCCTCGTCGAGGGCGAGGTCCTCGCGCGCCGCACGGTGGCGATCGTCGATTCGGAGCTGCGGCGCGTGGCCTCGCCCCAGGGCACGTTCAGCCGCGACTTCAGGACGGGCGCCTGGCGGCAGGTGGCCGCCCAGCAGGCCAAGCTGCAGATCGCGCGCGACGGCAGCGCGGCGACGATGTTGCCGACGCGGCCGTCGCCGGGGAAGCCCTCGCCGCCCGCCGTGCGCGGCCGCCTGGGACTCGACGACGAAGGCCAGCGCCGCCCCGACCGCCACCTGCCCGCCATCGCGGCGCTCATCGACCCGCGCCAGTTCGAGCTCATCACGCAGCCGGCGTCGGGCCTCATCGCCGTGCAGGGCTCGGCCGGCAGCGGCAAGACGACGATCGGCCTGCACCGCATCGCCTACCTCGCCTTCGCCGACCCGCGGCGCTTCCGGCCCGAGAGGATGCTCATCATCGTGTACCAGCGCGCGCTCGCCGCCTACGTCTCGCGCGTGCTGCCCGCGCTGGACGTCGAGGGCGTGCCCGTGACGACCTTCGCG
>DATKFB010000133.1:0-4795 GCA_035544435.1 Polyangia bacterium | reverse complement strand
GGTGGCCAACTTCGGCATGAGCGACCGTCTCGGCCCTGTGTACTACGAGCAAGACGCCGAGCATCCGTTCCTGGGGCGGCGCATGGCCATCGACGGGGGTGTGAGCGCCGCCACGGCGGCCGCCATCGAGGAGGAGGCGCGCAAGGTCCTCGGTCGCGCGCTCGGCGAGGCGACCCAGACGATCGACGCGCATCGCGCCGAGCTCGACCGGCTCTGCGCGAGCCTCCTCGAGCACGAATCGTTGGATCGCGAGGAGCTTACAGCCCTGCTCGGTCCGCGCCCTCCGACCCAGGATCCTCCCGCGCCGCCGCCCGAGCCGATCGGTCGAATCTGAGCCGGTGCCATGACGTTACTTCTACGTGACGTCGTCCCGCCCGACCCCCATTGTTCGCGGGACTTCGACTTGGCATCGCGTATGCGTAACTCTCCTTACGAGAGGAGGGGATTCATGCTGTATGCCGCGCTGATATTTTTTGGTGCGTCGATACTGATGGTCTGCCTCGATCTGGCAGGCTTTCGGTTCGCTCACGGTGCCGGACCAACGGCGACTTTGCTGATGCTCGTGGGACTGGCGTCGTTGGCGGCAAAGGCCGTCATCGTCAACTGGCACCACGGCCACGGGCACGGGCCGCACTGAAGCATCCCCGCCGGCCGAGCCGGCGGGGCTTGGAGCCATAGGGCCCTCGACGCGGCCTGCGGACGCCCGCCTTTTTTTGTCCGCGTGGCCCCGAGGCGGGCTACGTTCCCCCGCAGATGGTTTGCGACGTCATCGTCGTCGGAGGGGGGCCTGCGGGCAGCACGTGCGCGCGATTCCTCGCGCGCGGCGGGGCCCATGTGGCCGTCGTCGATCGGGCGGAGTTCCCCCGCGTGAAGCTGTGCGGCGGCTGGCTGTCGACGCCGATCTGGGACGCCCTCGCGCTGTCGCCGCGCGACTACCCGGGCGGCCTGTGGGAGTGGAACACGTGTCACGTCCGCTACGCGGGTGAGGAGCGGGCGCTCCGCTGCCGCGGCTGGTTCATTCGGCGCTTCGAGCTCGACGACTTCCTCCTGCGGCGCAGCGCTGCCGAGCTTCGCCTCGGGACGCCGATCCGCGAGCTCGAGCGTGGCGCCGACGGCTTGTGGTCCGTCGCCGGCCTGCGCGCGCGCCACCTCGTCGGCGCGGCCGGGACGCACTGCCCCGTGGCCCGCCTCTACGCGCCGCGCCGGCCGAGCGGCGCCGTGGGCGCGCAGGAGCACGAGTTTCGCGCCGACGCCGCCGCCATCGCGCGCACCCGCGTCGGCGGCGACGGCGAGCCCGAGCTGCTCTTGCACGACGACCTGCGCGGCTACTCCTGGAACGTGCCCAAGACCGACTGGCTCAACGTGGGAACTGGCACCGTCGATCCCACCGAGGTGCGCGCCGCTTGGCAGATGGCGCGCGCGCATTTCCAGGCCACCGGGCACGTGCCCGCCGAGACCGCTCCCGAGCTCGAGCCCAAGGCGATGAAGGGCCATTCGTATTTCCTCTACGACCCGGCTCACCTCGAGGGCGCGGCGCGGGTGGACGGCGACGGTAAGGGCGGCGTCTACCTCTGCGGCGACAGCCTGGGCCTGGCCCAGCCGCTGACGGCCGAGGGCATCTTGCCAGCCGTGGTGTCGGGCCGCGTGCTGGCCGAGGCCATCCTCGCCGGTGACCCCGCCAGCTACCCCGCCCGCCTCGGCGCCCACGCCGTTATGGAGGACTACCGGCGCATCTTCCGCCTGAGGGAGGCGGCGACCTCCTTCGTTCATCGACCGCCGCGCGGCCGCCCGGCGGAGGGCCGCGCCGCGCGTGCGGTGGCGCGCCTGCGCAGGCGCGCCGTTTCCAAGGGCTTCGCCTGGATGTTCTCGGGCGCCCGGCTGCCGGCGCCGCGTCTGGTCGATCTCGGGCTCGACGTCGCTGAGAAATGGCTGCGCCGCCGCACGCCGGAGGCGAGGCCCGCGTGAACGGCGCCGCGCGAAAGCTGCTCTCCACGTTCGACGATAGGCGCGCCGCCGACGTGATGCGCGAGATCCTCGCGAACGCCGGCATCGCCGTGGGCGGCGACGCGCCGTGGGACATCCAGATCCACGACGCGCGGACCTACGCGCGCGTGCTGCGCGACAGCACCCTCGGCGTGGGCGAATCCTACGTCGATGGTTGGTGGGACTGCGCGTCCCTCGACCAGATGGTCACGAAGCTCGTGCTCTCGCGGGCCAACATCGTCGTCGAGGACAGCTGGGTCTTGCTGGCCCAGGCCGTCAAGGCGCGCCTCTTCAACCTGCAAGTCGCGCGTCCCTTCGAGGTGGGCGAGCGCCACTACGACGTCGGCAACGATCTCTACCGGGCCATGCTGGGCTCTCGCATGGCGTACACCTGCGCCTACTGGAAGAACGCGGACACGCTCGACGCCGCGCAAGAGGCCAAGCTCGATCTGGTCTGCCGCAAGATCGGTCTTCGGCCCGGCATGCGGATCCTCGATCTCGGCTGCGGATGGGGCGGCTTCGCGGCGTTCGCCGCCGAGCGCACGGGCGCCAAGGTCGTCGGGTACACCGTATCGAAGGAGCAGGCGGCCTGGGCCGCGGAGCACTATCCGTCGCTGCCCGTCGAGATCCGCCTCGACGACTACCGCAACGCCACCGGGACGTACGACGCCGTGGTCTCGATCGGCCTCATGGAACACGTCGGCCCCAAGAACCACCGGGGCTACATGGAGCTGGCGGCGCGCCTCCTCGCGCCGGGAGGCGTCGTGTTCATCCATACGATCGGCGGCAATCGTCCGCGCGCGCGCATCGATCCCTTCTTCGAGAAGTACATCTTCCCCAACGCCGCCATCCCCACGCTCGGTCAGCTCGCGACGTCCATGGAGGACATCCTCGTCACCGAGGACGTGCAGAACCTGGGCGAGCACTACGATCGAACGCTCATGGCGTGGTGGGAAAACTTCGACGCCGCGTGGCCTTCCCTGCGCGCGCGCTACGGCGATCGCTTCTATCGCATGTGGAAGTATTACCTGCTGACGAGCGCCGCTTACTTCCGCGCCCGGCAGCACAACCTCTTCCAGATGGTCGCGACGCCCGTGGGCGCGTCCCAGCCCCTGACGGCGCGCTCGACCTGATTTCGGCGCCCCGCCCGCGGGGGTAGGATTGGCCCCATGGACGGCTCGGGGGGGGGCACGGTCGAGGCGGTGGATCGCGCGCTCCTGGCGCAGACCGCGATCTTCGCCGGCCTGTCGGACGCCGTCCTCGAGAAGATCTTCGCGGCGGCGCGGATCATCCGCGTCGAGGCCGGGCAGAGCGTGATCGAGGAAGGCGATCTCTCCGTGGGCGTCTTCGTCCTGTGTGACGGCGAGCTCGAGATCTGCAAGCGCGGTCGCAACGGCGCCGAGTTCTGCCTGGCCGTCATGAAGCGCGGCGACTGCGTCGGCGAGATGTCGCTCATCGACGTCCAGGCCCGCTCCGCCACCGTGCGGGCGCTGGGCGCGGCGACCCTGTTCGTCCTGGATCAGGCGGCCATCACGCGCCTCTACAAGACCGACCTCGAGGTCTACACGCTCTTGATGCTGAACATCGCGCGCGAGATCAGCCGTCGCCTGCGGCAAGCCGACCAGACGCTCGTCGACATGGGCGTCGCCATGCAGGACCTCTGGCGGCGTTCATCGCACTGAGGCCGCCGGACCCGCGCGAGGCGCTCCGACGGCCGCGGCCCCGCTGGACCGACGGAATGCCGTCACTTCACCGCCGAAACCGCGGATCTCCGGCCTTCGAACGCTGGCCGACGACTTGCATTCTCAAGGGGCAGGATGATGGATTCGCGAGGAGTGGTGCCGGGCCCCCCAACCCTGCCCGAAAAAAACGGGCACGCCGCTCCTCGCGGATCTGCTTCCTCTCCCTACCCCTGGGTCCTACCCCTAGGTCCTTTCGGGCCGACCAGAAGCGCCCCCGCGTAACCTCGCGGCCCTGGCCCGTGTATATTTCATCGATGCGCTCTTTGGTTCATCGACAAGCGCACGGGCTGGCCGCGTTGCTCTTGGCGGCGGGTTGGCTCGGGAGCGCCGGATGCGGCGCAAGCTCCGATTCGACCGACGGCTCGAGCTCGCTCTCGCAGTTCGTGGACTGCACCAAGGAGACGCGCGCGACGCCCTACGCGCCGGGCACGCCCGAGCGCACGAGCCAGCTCGCCGTGACCCTGATCGACAACCGGCCGGGCGCGGCCGACGCGCAAAATCCCCCCGGCACGTGGGTCAGGGGCTCGAACACCTGGGATCTTCAGGTCACCGACGGCTCGGGCCAAGCTGTCGACGGCTTGACGATCGAAGCCGTGCCGCGCATGCCCGATCACAATCACGGCACGTCCATCACGCCCGTGACGACGGACGAGGGTGGTGGTCGTTACGTCGTCAGCCCCCTCTACCTCTACATGAGCGGCTTCTGGCAGATCACGCTGAACATCAGCGCGCCGGTCTCCGACGGCGGCTCAAGCTCGCAGCTGCACCCCGATAGCGTCGTCTTCAACGTCTGCATCCCCGGCTGACCGGCGTCAGCGGACGCAGCGGGCGTTGCTCTTCGCGACGTTCGGCGATTCTCGGAAGGGGTTTCCGCCGCCGACGACGCAGGAGATGGGCGGATCGATCCCGGGAACGGTCCGGGCGTTCGAGGTCCACTCGATGGTTCCACTCGCCGGCGTGAGCGTGGGCAATTGCCCCAGGAAGCTCGCGTCCAGATCGCCGCTCGCCACGAGGTCTTGGAGCACCTCGTCGGCAATCGCCTTGATGTGAACCTTCACGGAGATGCGATC
>DATKFB010000132.1:0-5789 GCA_035544435.1 Polyangia bacterium | reverse complement strand
CGTGGCGCGAGCCCCACGGCGTCGTGCGCCTCGACGGCTACTTCGACGACGGGTTCGGCGGACGCAAGACGGGCGCCGATCTCTCGGCGCGCTGGGAGGCGCGGCCGCGCGCCGTCGAGCTCGAGGGGCGGCTCACGGGCTACGAGTGGCGCTCGGATCAGCAAACGGCCACCGACCGGGGGTTCGTGCTGGGCGCTCAGGCCGGCGGGCGGTACCGGCTGGGCGAGGGCGTGCGCCTCCACCTGCTCGTCGAGGACAACGTCGGCACGTTCTACGCGGGCCAGTACCGGGGGCTCGCCGTCGTCGAGCTGGACGCGTCGCTATGAACCGGCCGCAGGGGCTCACGGCTCTCGTTCTGGCCGTCGCGGGGGTGGCGGGCGGGCTCGCGGGCTGGGCCACGGCGGCGCCCGACGGGGGGGCCGCGCGCACCCCAGGCAACTCGTCGGCCGACGCCAGTGCGCCTGCCGAAACGGCGCGCGCCGCGCTCCACCCCGTGGTGCCACCGTCCCCGCTGATCTTTCCGGGGCAGCAGATCCCCTTGCGCTTCGATCACGCCCGACATCTGAAGCTCGGGGCGCGTTGCGACACGTGCCACATCAACGCGCCCACGTCGACCTCGGCCAGCGACAACCTCATCCCCGCCGAGGCGGCGTGCCGGTCGTGCCACGAGATCGATCGGACGCAGCCGCGCAAGGTCGTGCCCGCGGGCGCGCCGGCGGCGCGCTGCGACGCCTGCCATGTCGTCGGCGCCGTCGCAGGAGGCGCGGCCGCCGGCTGGATGCCAACGGCGGCGTTCAAGGAGCCGCCGCGCGTGCGGCTCGCCGACCCGAACCTCAAGTTCAACCACCGCCTGCACGTCGGGCGCGGCGTCGGGTGCGAGCTGTGTCATGGGGCGGTCGCCATGGAGGAGCTCGCGACGCGCGACGACCTGCCCAAGATGGCGCTCTGCCTCGGATGCCACGACGGCAAGCAGACCACCAACCGGTGCGGCGCCTGTCACCTCACCGAGCCGGACGGGCGCCTGCGCACGGCCCTCGCGACCGCGGCCACGGCCGCCACGGGCCTCTTGGCGGGGTCGGGCAAGCTCGTACCTTCGGGCGTGCTGCGGGGCTTCGACGCCCATGGGCCGACCTTCGCCCGCGACCACGCGCAGGCGGGCCGCGACGAGGGCTACTGCCTGACCTGTCACAAGCGAACGGAGTGCGTCGACTGCCACGGCGGGACCGTGCGGCCGTTCGACATCCACCCCTCCGACTACGTTTCGCTGCACGGCTCGGACGCGCGGCGGAACACGCCCGATTGTTCGTCGTGCCACCGCGCGCAGTCTTTCTGCGTGGGGTGCCACCAGCGCGCCGGCGTGGCGCCCGACGCCACGGGCGGCGTGCCCGGCGTGCAGGCCCACAACCCGTTCGGGACAGGCACGCAGCTCAAGAGCTTCCACCCGCCCGGCTGGGTGGGCGAAGGCGGCGGCCAGAGCGGCCACTCGCAGCAAGCGCGCCGGAACATCCGAACGTGCGTATCGTGCCACCGAGAGGAGAGCTGCCTCTCCTGCCACTCGGCGGACCCGCTGCGCGGCATGGCCGTTTCCCCTCACGGCCCCGGGTTCGCTGGGACGGCGCGCTGCCGGGCCCTCTCGTCACGCAACCGGAGGGCCTGCCTCAAGTGCCACGCCCTGGGCGCGGCCGCCATCGACTGCGAGATGCCATAGCCTCGCCGGTGGTGTCTCAGATCACGGCCCGCAGAATTTTCGCCAGGATTTTGTCCGCTGCCGTCAATAGGTATTTCGTCGACGCGGTGCTCGGGCTTATAATGCCCGTGTGCTGGCCCTATTGACCGTGCTCGCGTTCGCTCCCGGCCCCCCCGCGGTCGACGCCACGGAACCGACCTTGCCGTTCGATCCGATCTTGGCGCGCGGCGCGCACGTCGCGCCGGGCCCGGCCCGCGAGCTATCGAAAAAAGAGGAGTGGCTGCGCGAAAAGACCCTCCGGCCCGACGTCCACACGACGGACGTCGATCTGGCGCGGGCGCTCGCCGCGAACTCCAAGGCGAAGCCGAAGGCCCTTCGCGGCAACCGCGCCGTGGCGCTCGGCTCTGAGGCCCCCACATGGACTGGCGAGCGCGTCGAGCCCGTGACGACGCTGTTCAACGTCTGGACGCACGAGGCGCTGCCGATCCTGCCCGGGCAAACGCCCACGACGCTGGGCGGCCGCTTCTGCATGTTCTTGCGCGACCACTTCACGAACCAGCCGACCGCCATGGACACGCGCCTCATCGGCGTGCTCCAGCGCGTCGCCGGAAAATTCGCCGCCAAGCGCATCGAGGTCGTCTCGGGCTACCGCTCGCCGAAGTACAACCTCATGCTGCGTAAGAAGGGCCACCAGGTGGCGCGCCATAGCCAGCACATGGAGGGCAACGCCGTCGACTTCCGCATCCGCGGCATCGCGACGAAGCAGGTCCTCCACTACGTCAAGTCGCTGCGCCTCGGCGGCGTCGGCTACTACCCGAACTCGCAGTTCGTCCACAGCGACACGGGCCCGATCCGGTACTGGACGGGCAGCTGAGGCCACGGCCAGTCTCGCGCACGCGTGGCGCGGCGCGATCTTGATTCGGCGATAGCGATCCGCAGCCTATGGGCGCGCGCCCTCGAGCAGCGTCGCCTCCTCCGTCATGATCTCGATGAGGAAGTCCATGACGACACGGACGCGGGCGACGCGCGCGAGGTCGGGGTGGACGACGAGGAACATCGGGCGTGAGCCGAGCACGGCCGGCGCGAGCCGCACGAGCGTGCTCTCGACGTCGCCCAAGTGACAGGGCAGGACGGTGACCCCCAGGCCCGCGAGGCAGGCGCTGAGGACGGCCATGATGCTGTTGCCGCGCAAGACGATGTTCGCGCCGCCGCCGTGGGCGGCGAGCCACAGCGCGCCGGGCACGCGCGCCATCGTGTCGTCGTACCCGATGAGGTCGTGGCCCGCGAGCGTCTCGGGGTTGGGCGGGGTGCCCCGGCGCTCGACGTACCCGAACGCCGCGTACATCGCCCACCCGCAATCGACGACCTTGCGCACGAGGAGCTCGGGATCGGCCGTCGCCATGATGCGGATCGCGAGGTCGGCCTCGCCGCGCGACAGGTCGAAGGCCTGGTTGCCGGTCAGGACCTCGACGACGAGATCCGGGTGCCGCTCGCGCAGCCGGCCGAGGCGCTTGACGACGAACCCGGAGAAGACCTCGGAGGCCGTGAGGCGCACCGTGCCCTCGACGCGCTCGTCGCCGCCCGAGACCTGGCGGTCGATCGCCACGACGGCGGCCTCCATCGATTCGGCGAGGGGCAGGAGGCGGTCGCCCGCGGGCGTGGGCGAAAAACCCTCGGGCCCGCGCAAGAAGAGGCGCGCGCCGAGCGACTCCTCGAGGGCGGTCAGCCGGCGGCTCACCGTCGAGTGCTCGACCTTGAGAGCGCGCGCGGCGCCCGCGAGCGTGCCCGCGCGCCTCACGGCCAAGAAGTAGCGGAGATCATTCCAGTCCACGTATCCAGTCCATGTCGCAGTCGATCCCCATGGGCAGAATCGCACGGCCGCCGTGCATCTTTCGCGAATTCTCGCGCCAGCACGCCCCGCGTAGGTTGGCGTCATGAAGCTCGGATGGTCCGAGCGGGCAGCGAACGGAAAAGGAGACTCCAATGGCAACCATGATCGTGAAGCACCGCGTGGCGAACTTCGAGAGCTGGAAGAAGGTTTTCGACGAGATGGAGGGGACGCGCCGCGAGCACGGCTGGACCGGGCACGAGGTGCACCGCGACGCGAACGATCCGAACCTCGTTGTCATCGTGAACCACATGAGGGACGTTGCGGGCGGGAAGCGCTACGGCGGCTCGCAGGCGCTGCGCGACGCCATGGCTCGCGCGGGCGTGCAGGGCGCGCCCGAGATCCTCTTCCTCGACGACGCCGAGCGGAAGGCCTACTGAGAGGGCCGGCGGCCGAGGCCGACGAGCTGGTTGAGCGAGCCGGAGGAGAAGCCGGCGAGGTCGAGGGCCACGAAGGTGAAGCCGTGGCGGCGGCCGAGCGCGACGACGGCCTCGCGCGTCTCGGGCGCGAGCACGCGGGGCATCTCGGCGACGTCGAGCTCGAGGCGCGCGACGTCGCCGTGATAGCGCACGCGCAGCTGGCGGAAGCCGAGGGCGCGCAGGCCGTCCTCGAAGCCGTCGACGCGGCGCAGGCGCTCGGGCGTGATCTTAGTCCCGTAGGGGAAGCGGGAGGAGAGGCAGGCGAGCTGGGGCTTGTCCCAGGTCGGTAGGGCGAGCGCGCGCGACAGCGCGCGCACGTCGGCCTTCGTGAGGCCGGCGTCGACCATGGGGTGGCGCGCGCCGCGCTCGTCGGCGGCAGCGAGGCCGGGCCGGTGGTCGCCGAGATCGTCGAGGTTCGTGCCGAGGAGGACCGCGCCGAGGCCCAGCGCCCGCGCGCGCGGCAGGGCCAGCTCGAGCAGCTCGGCCTTGCAGTGGTAGCAGCGGTTCGTGGGGTTCTCCGCGAAGCCGGGGCGCTCGAGCTCGTTCGACTCGATGACCTCAAGCCGGGCGCCGACGTACGCCGCGAGCTCAACGGCGGCGCGGCGCTCGCTGGCAGCCATGGTCACCGAGACCGTCGTGAGGGCGACGCAACCGGCGTCGCCGAGGACGTCGTGCGCCACGCGCAGGAGGAGCGTCGAGTCGACGCCGCCCGAGAAGCAGACCAGCGCCGAGCCGTAGCCGCCGATGAGCGCGCGCAGGCGCTCGTGCTTCTCCGCGAGGGCCGCGGGCAGCGGCGGGGTGCCGTCGTTTTTTTGGGGGGCGGGCGGCATGTTCGTCGGCGCAGGCGAAAGTATAGTCACGACGTGACCGCGATGCGTTCGGCGCCCGCGACGGCCGCCGCGACGAGGCCGGCGACGTCCACGTCGGCCTCGACCTTCTCGGCGTCCTGCGCGCGGGCCTTCGTCGCGGGGTGGCGGGGCACGAAGAGCGAGCAGCAGTCGTCGAAGGGCAGGATCGACGTCTCGAAGGTGCCGATGCGGCGCGCGAGGTCGGTCGTCTCAACCTTGTCGTACGTCACGAGGGGCCGCAGGATGACGCGGCGGCTGGCGGCCTCGATGGCCGTCAGGTTCTCGACGGTCTGGCTCGCGACCTGGCCGAGGTTCTCGCCCGTGACGAGGGCCCCGGCGCCGAGCCCGTCGGCGATCTCGTCGGCGATGCGCATCATCATGCGGCGATAGAGGACGACGGCCAGCTCGGATGCCCCCGCGTCGCGCAGCTGCTTCTGCGCGTCGGTGAAAGGAACGACGGTGACCGAGCGCAGCGCGCCCCAGCGCGCGAGGATGCGGCCGAGTGTCAGCACCTTGTCCTTGGATTTTTCGCCGATGAATGGCGGCGAGTGGAAGTAGATCGCATCGAGCGCGAGGCCGCGCTTGGCGGCCAGCCATCCGGCCACGGGCGAATCGATGCCGCCCGAGAGCAGGAGCAAGCCGCGGCCCGAGACGCCCACGGGGAGCCCGCCGGGCGCGGCGCGCGTGCCGGCGTAGACGAAGGCGCCGCGCGAGGTGACCTCGACGCCGATGTGCAGGTCGGCCGTGTGCAGGTCGACGCGCAGGCCCGTCGCGGCGACGACGCGCGCGCCCACGCGGCTGCCGAGCTCCGTCGACGTCATGGGGAACGACTTGTCTGCGCGGTTCGCGTCGACGCGGAAAGAAGGGGAGGGCGCCCCCGCGCGGGTGCGGGGCCAGCGCTCGAGCGCGGCGAGCGTCGCCGCGACGGCGGCGGCGCCGATGGCGAT
>DATKFB010000131.1:0-2819 GCA_035544435.1 Polyangia bacterium | reverse complement strand
CGTCGGGTTGCCCAAGGCGCACCTCGTCGAGGAGCTCGAAGTCCAATTCGAGCGCATGGCAGGCCGGCCAGTTCAGGTATTCCTCGAACTCGCGCTCTCCGCGCGGAGGACGCCAGCTCAGCAGCCCCTGAATGATCTTGTCGTCGATGTCCGTCACCGCGTCCGAGACTATCCACAAACGGCTGCAGTTGGGAGGCACGCACCGGGCACAGTCGACATTGACGAGGAACGACACACGCGCATAACTACCGAAATAGGAAACAACCGGAGGGGTGGCCGAGTGGTTTAAGGCAACGGTCTTGAAAACCGTCGGCGCGAGAGCGCCCGGGGGTTCGAATCCCCCCCCCTCCTCACAAGTTAAATTACTGCTTCCTGACTAGATCGGGTCCGGAGGCACCTGCTACCAGACGACGTGTAACGAGAGCGCAGTAAGCCCGCGGGTCACCGCCGGCACGACCGTCACGGGTAAAGGCCGCGGGCCCTCCCCAACCGGAACATCGTGCCCGATGAGACCGACGATCGTTAACGTCGCCGCGGTAGCCTCGGCGACGCCCCAGACCGCGGCCACCGTCCAACCAGTTGGCGAATGCCCATGCGGATCCTCCGCGTTCGCTACGAGGAGCGTCCCCGCGACCGGCACGAGCAGTTCGGCCGCTTCTTGGTGGCATCGATCGCATGGGCCATCGACCGCCGCCGTTAAGATGAGCAAACTGCCGAACACCTTCAACGCGTAGCTCGTTCCCAGTGACGCGAGGCCTACCCCGAGTGGCGCCGAGCGAATGCGATGCACGGTGGCCACCTCGGTCGGTGGCTCCGGCGCCGGTATGGGCGCGGCCAATTGGGGATTTGAGGCGGGACCCGATGCCGCGGGCGGTGGCGAAGGCGTAGAAGTTTCGCCGTTGTCAGCGGATGCGCGAGGGACCTGCGCCGAATTGACTGTCTCGCTGGGTTCCGCGGCCCAGGCGCGCGCGCACGCAGCGAGCAGCACAAGGGCAGCTGCTACGATGATTTGGCTGTGGCGGGTTCCCATCAAGGCAAACAGCGTGCAAGGCGCGTGACAGTCGTCGATCCGTCCCCCGGTATATAGCCACCGGGTCCGATGCTGCAGACCCTGTCGAATATTCACCAGGCTGTTGGACGGCTGCGATAGCGCGAGCGTCGCAGAGGTTCTGGCCTGCCGCAGGCAACTTGAAAACTGTCGGCGCGAGAGCGCCCGGCTCCCCCGTCCTCGGGAGACCGAACATCGGGAGACCGAACACGGGAGACCGAACGGGAGACCGAACAGCTTGACGCCAGCGTACGGTCGCGGCATACGTGTTTCCCACACGCGGCCATAGCTCAGCTGGATAGAGCATCGGCCTACGAAGCCGGGGGTCGGAAGTTCGAATCTTCCTGGCCGCGCAAATGACTTCCCCGCCGCCATTCGACGTCGATGCCGCGGCGCGCGCCCGGGCGCACCAGGCGCAGCTCACGAAGCCGCCGGGCAGCCTCGGGCGCCTCGAGGAGCTCGCGATCTTTTACGCGGGCGCGCGCGGACGGTTTCCGGCGGCGGCGCCCGCGAAGGCGCGCATCTACGTCTTCGCGGCCGACCACGGCGTCGCCGCCGAGGGCGTGAGCCCGTACCCGTCGTCGGTCACGGCGGCCATGGTCGCGAACTTTCTCGCGGGGGGCGCGGCCATCAGCGTGCTCACGCGCGCGAGCGACATCGACCTGCGCGTCGTCGACGTGGGCGTCGCGTCGCCGATTCCGGCGGCCGGCGACGGGAAGCTCGGGGAGCTGCTCTCGTTCCCCTTGCGCAAGGGGACGGCAAACTTTCTTCGTGAGCCGGCCATGTCGCGGGCCGAGGCGGAGCTCGCGCTCGGCATCGGCGCGCGACTCGCCACCGCGGCGGCGAGCGAAGGCGTCGAGGTGCTCGGTGCCGGGGAGATGGGCATCGGGAACACGACGGCGGCCGCGGCCATCGTGGCGGCGCTCACGGGCGCGGCGCCCGAGGTCGTCGTCGGGCGGGGGACGGGCGTCGATGACGCGGGGCTCGCGCGCAAGATCGAGGTCGTACGCGCGTCGCTGGCCCTCCACGCGCCCGATCGCCGCGACGTGCTCGGCGCGCTCGCGGCCGTGGGCGGGCTCGAGATCGCGGCCATGGCCGGGCTCATGCTCGGCGGCGCGCAGCAGCGCGTGCCCGTCGTCGTCGACGGTTTCATCAGCGGCGCTTCGGCGCTCGTCGCCGCGCGCCTCGTGCCGGGCGTGCGCGACTTTCTGTGCTTCTCGCACCTGTCGGCCGAGCGCGGTCACCGCGTCGTGTGCGACGCGCTCGACGCCCGGCCCCTGTTCGACCTCGGCATGAGGCTCGGCGAGGGCACCGGCGCCGCGCTCGCCATCAATCTCCTGCGGGCCGCCGTGCGCGTGCAGAGCGAGATGGCGACGTTCGCGAACGCCGGTGTCGCCAACCGCGACTAGCTACTTCTTGCAGACGTCGGTGCCGAAGGGCTGGAAGCCCTTGCCCATGTCGACCTCGAACGTGTGCTCGACCGTCTTGGGGTCCTTCATGGTCATGGTCTCGCGGACCTTGCTCTTCATGCTCATCATCGCGCCGTCGCCGACGAACACGATCTTGTCCGCCGTGGCGCCGGGCGCATGCTCGACCGAGTAGCTGCCGAAGCTGTCGTAGCTGACGCTCACCGCGGACTTGGCGGCGCCGTCGTAGCCCAGGAGAAAGGTCGCCTCAAGGGCCGGCATCGTCTTCGACTTGGCGAGCTTGTATTCGCCCTTGTACCAGAAGCCGCCGGCCTCCTTCTTGATCTTCACCGTGGACTTGCTCT
>DATKFB010000130.1:0-10375 GCA_035544435.1 Polyangia bacterium | reverse complement strand
CGTGCGGCGCGACGTCATGAAGCGCTACGGAGAGAAGAAGCTGCTCGAAGGCGGCCTGCAGATCGAAACGTCGCTCGTGCCGTGGATCGATCTCGCGGCCCAGGAGAACGTCGACTTCTCGGCGCGCAAGCTCGACAAGCGCCAGGGCTGGCGCGGGCCCGTCGCGCACTTCGTGGGCGTCGCGGCCACGGAGTTTCGACGGCGCCTCGCCGTGCGTTACGGCGGCGAGCCGCCGGCCGAAGGCCGCCTCTACCTCGGCCTCGTCGAGGCCGTCGCGGACGACGGCGCCGCGAAGGTCCGCGTGGGCGAGCACGTCTATGCCCTGCCGGCCGAGAGCCTCCTGTGGGCTTGGCCGTACAGCACGAAGGACTTCACGAACGGCCGCCTGCTCGAGACGGCCGTGGGCGTGCTGCGCAGGGGCGACGTCGTGTGGGTCGCGAACGCGCACCGCTCGAGGCTGCGTCGCTTCTCCGATTGGACGTACGACGGGAAGGGAGAGGTGCAGTGGTTGCCGGGCTACGACGAGAAGGCCGCCAGACGCCCGGCGCCGAAGGGAGGCCAGCCCGTCGAGCTGACGCTCGAGCAGACGCCGCGCGTGCAGGGCGCGATCTTCAGCTACGACCACGGCTCGGGCTACGTCGTCGCCATGGTGGGGGGCGACGACTTCGATCGCTCCGAGTACGACCGCGTCGCGCAGGCCTGCCGGCAGCCGGGCTCGTCCTACAAGCCCATCTACTATTCGCTCGCGCTCGACAAGGGCTACGGCTTCGCGTCGCTGCTCAACGACGTGCCGCGCGCCGAGGTCGATCCGATCACGGGGGAGATCTGGACGCCCACGAACCTCAACAACACCGTCGAGTACCAGGTGACGCTCGAATACGCGCTCATCTGGTCGAAGAACGTGCCCTCGGTCCAGCTGTTCAAGCTCGTGGGCGGCCCCGAGGTGGAGGCCTGGGCGCGGCGCCTCGGCTTCTCGACGAAGATCATCCCCGACCAGGCGCTCGCGCTCGGCGCGTCGTGCACGCACACCGACGAGCTCACGCGCGCGTTCAGCGCCTTCGCGCGCAACGGCGTGCTCGTCGACCCGGTGTACATCCGCCGCGTGCGCGACCGCGACGGCGTCGTCGTCGAGGACCACACGTCGCTCGGCGATCCCTTCGGCTCGCCGTCCGAGCGCCTCGATAGGCTCGTGGCGGTCGCCGACGTGCGGCCCGAGCCCGTGATCTCGCCGCGCACGGCGTGGCTCACGTCGACGCTGCTTCGACACGTCGTCACGCGCGGGCACGCCCCCGCGATCCGCACGGCCAACCTGCTCGCGGCCGGCAAGACGGGCACCTCGAGCAAGACGATGGACACGTGGTTTGTCGGCTACACGTCGCGCTGGATGACGACGACCTGGCTGGGCGACGATCGGCGCGAGCGCCCCCTCGGCCTCAAGGACGCGGCCTTCATGCTCACCGTCCCCATGTTCGCGCGCTACATGACCGAGGTGACGGTGCGGCAGCCGCTCGAGGACGTGCCCTGGGAGCGGCCCCCCGGCGTCAAGGCCAACGACACGGGCGGTAAGCTGCGCACGACCATGGAGGAGATCGACGCCGAGACCGAGGCCGAGCGGCTCAAGAACGGCGGCAAGCCCGGCAACCCGAGTGGCGCTCCTAGCCAGGCAGCGCGGTTGCCGCGAGCTGCAGCAGCCGCACCGTCTCGTCCGGCGTCGCGGTGAGGCGCAGGCGCACGGCGCTCCCCTCGCGCGTCGAGGTGAGGCGCGCGACGAGCGGCGAGAGTCCGCCGAGCACGACGTAGGGGTTCGCGCCCAGCTTGCGCTGCAGCCCGGGCCACGTCTCCTCCCAACGTCGCGCGTCGGCCTCACTCGTGAACGTCGCCGTGATCTCGAGGAAGGGCTCCGGCTCGATGCCGAGCACGACGGCGAGAGCGCGCGGCACCTCGAGCTCGACGCCCAAGAAGAGCACGGGCCTGTTCCCGGAACGCTTGAAGAGATCGACGGCCGACGCCATCGCGACGGCGTTGGCCGGCAGAAGGCCGTTCTCGTCGTCGATGCGCCGGAGCAAGGCCGCCCAGCTCGGGCCCGTCCGCCCGCCGTCCGGCGCGCCGCCGTCGGGGTCGGCGCCCGCGCCCCCGTCGGCGTCGCTGCTCCGCCGCGCGGGCGCGAGCAGCAACGCGCGGTAGGCGGGCGGCGTCACGACGACGAGCCCCGACGCTGGCAGGACGATGAGCCGCTCGTCGCGCGTCGCGGGCGCCACCGCCCCGCGGCGCGCGCGACGCTCGCCCCAAGGGCGCCCGCCCTCGCTGCGCCAGGCGACGACGCGTCCCGTGGCGCGCGCGCCGCGATCGATGGCCGACCGCATGGCGCCGTCGCCCACGTGGTGGCGCGCCGCGAGGAAAGTCACGCGGTAGTCGAGGGGGTTCGGCGTCGCCACGAGCAACGCCTCGAAGTCGTCGTAGAACGACAGGCCCGTCCCCTCGAGCAGATCGCGGCGATCGGGCATGCGCATGAGCAGGTCATCGACGGGCGCGGCGAACGGCGTGCCCTTGAGGCGATCAACGCGCAACAACATCGTGAAGCGCGAGCCCTCGGGGCCGAGCTGCCCGAGATCGGTGGGGCCGGGACCGCCGGCGTCGTCAGCTCCGTCGTCGGCGCCCGGACGGGGCGCGCCGGGGTCGGCGCGCGTCGCGAGCGTCCCGGCCTTCTCGACCGCATCGGGCACGTGGGCGCCCCGGCGCGCGACGCGCGCGGCTGCGGCGGGAGCGCCGAGGGGCAAGTCCTTGACCTCGTCGAGCCGCATGCCGACGACGTCGATGTCGATGCGACCGGGAGTGCCGCCGCGCAACCACGTCCACGCGACGATGCCGCCGACGACGGCGCCGTGCAGCGCCACCGACAGCGCGAGGCCCAGGCTCCACCGCCGCAGCATCCGCTTTCCAGCGTAGCAGCAATCGCGCGCGCGTCTCGATTGCGCGGCCGGGAGTGCGGTAGGCTCAGCGCGTGGCTCGTTCGCCCGGGATCCCGAACCTCGCGTCCACGACGACCGCCGCGGGCGCGGCGCCGACCGTGACGACGACGCCGTCGCGCGGCCACTCCTGAGCCAGGTCGATGAGAGCCGCCGACAGGAACACGCCCGCGACCCGCGCTGCCGCGTCGGGGCTTCCCGTCGCGTCGACGGCGACGAGGCGCCCGCCCGGCCGCAGGCAGGGCACGAGCGCCGCGATCCACCGCGCCGCCTCGTCGGCCGGCAAGCCCGCGGCGTTCTCGACGACGAGCGCGCCCAGGGAGCCGCGACGGAGCGGCAGGTCCTCGCCCGCGATAGCGATGGCGAGCGGACGCGAGAGCTTGTCGGCGCGACGGCTCGCGCGCACGAGGACGCGGCGATCGTCGGGCTCGTCGAGGAACAGCACGCGCGTCGTGGCCGCGAGCGTCTCGGCGAGCCACACGGGGCCGAGGACGACCGACGGGCTCGCGCCGTCGATCCAGCGTCTGAGCGCCGCGACCGACGCCGCGCTGCCCAGCGGACCCGAGAGGAGCGGACCACGCATTCGATTGCCCCGGACCGGCAAGCTAGCACGCCACGCGAGCGGATTGAGGGCGATCTCGTGAGCTTCTGCGTGTCCCTCGCGCGAGCTCGCGCCGAGGACGAGCCGCGAATCGGCGGCAAGGCGCGCTCGCTCTTGCGCCTCGCCGCCGGGGGGCTGCCCGTGCCTCGAGCCTTCGCCGTCACGTCCGACCTCTACGCCGCCCTGCGCGCCGGCGGGCCACCGCTGCCGGCGATCGAGGACGCGGCGACGCTCGCGGCAGCGCTCGACGCCGCGGCGGCGCTCACGGCCGCGCCGTGGCCTGCAAGCTTCGTCGCCGAGCTCCGCGCGGCGCTCGCCGGGCTCGACCCGGCGTCGCAGGCGCGCTTCTCCGTGCGCTCGTCGGCCTCGCTCGAGGATCGCGCCGACGCGCTCGGCGCCGGCCTCTTCCTCTCGCGCATCGACGTCGCCGCCGCGGACGTCCCCGCGGCGATCCGCGAGGTGCTCGCCGCCGCCCTCGCGCCGGCCGCCCTAGCCTACGCGGCGAGGCGTGGCCTTCCGGCGCGCGAGCTCGCGATGGCCGTGCTCATCCACCCGTTTGTGCCGGGCGACGCCGCGGGCACGGCCGCCTTCGACGGCGCGGCCATGGCCGAGCCGCTCGTCGAGGCCGCGCGTGGCGCGCCGTCGCCCCCGGCGCGGGCCTTCGTTGTCGAGGCGGCACGCACCCTCGCCGCGCGCGCCGGCGCCGTCGAGCTCGAGTGGGTCGCCACGGGCGACTCCGTGCTCTTCGTGCAGTTCCGCCCCTACTGCGCCGCCGCGCGCCGGACGTGGAGCCACGCCGCCGCGCTCGCCGACGAAACCACGACCTCGGCGTGGACCTGGGACGCCGCGCACAACCCCTTGCCGTTGTCGGCCGCGCAGGCCGGTCTCGTCGCACTCGTCGACGAGCGTTGTCGCACGGCCTTCCGTCAGCGCGTCGTGGGCGGCTATCTCTTCTTCGCGCCCGCGGGCGCGATCTCCCCACCGGATGGCGCGACCTCCCTGGCCGCGAGCTCGCCCGAGGCGCTGCGCGCGCTCACGCACGCGGCGGACGCCCGGCTCGCGGCGCTCGGACCGAGCGCCTCCCTCGAGGACACGCTCGACCTCTTCCTGGCGGTCTACGAGCCTCTCTACGGCGTCATTCAACCGGCGGCGAGCGCTGCGCGCGAGGCGCTCGCCGCCGCTTTGACCGCGCACGGCTCGGGCGCGAGCGTCGCCGACCTCTTGCGCGAAGTCCCCTCGGTCGCCGCGGAGCGGTCCCGGCGCGCCGCCACCATCGCGGCCACGACCGACCCGGGCGAGCGCGACGCGGCCATCGCCGCCTACCTCGCCCGCTTCGGCGACGAGGCGCCCGTCTGGGACGTCGCCGCGCCGACCTACGCCGAGGATCCGGCACCGCTGCACCGGCTCGTCGAGCGGCCGCCAGGGCCGACGCCCGGCGACGCCGCGCGGCCGGCGCCGGCGTTGCCGCCCGGTGGCCGCGCGCTGCTCGATGCCGCGCGCGCGGCCGCCGCCGTCGCCGAGGACGACGACGCGCTCTACGCGCGCGTGCAGACCTGTGTGCGACGCGCCCTGCTGGCCGAGGGGCGGCGCCTGCAGGCCGCCAACCTGCTGGCGCGCGCCGAGGACGTCTTCTGGTTGCCGCTCGCATCGGTGCGGCGAAACGCGCGCGAGGAGGAGCCGCTCACGCTGCCGGCCGTCACTCACGCCGTCGCGACGGCGCGGCAGGCGCACGCGGCCGCGCTCGCCGATCCACCTCCCTTGCCGGGCGCGCGCGCCGGCTGGGGCGCCCGCACCGGCGGTGCGCGGGGACGATCCGGCGCGAGCGGCCGCGCCATCGGGCGCGCCCACATTCACGCGCCCGACGCCGCCGTGCCCCCGGGCGCGATCCTGATCGCGCGCACCTTGCTGCCCACGGAGCTGCCGCTCCTCGCGCCGGCTGCCATCGTTGTCGAGACGGGCGGCGTCCTCGGCCACGTCGCGGCGCAGGCCCGCGAACGCGGCCTTCCGGCCGTCGTCGACGCCGCGGGAGCCACGACGGCCTTCCGCGCGGGCGATCTCGTGCTCGTCGACGGCGACGCCGGTGTCGCCGTGCGCCTCGGCGACTGACCTCGACGAGTGACCGCTACTCCGGGTCGTCGGACAGATACTCGAGGATGACCTCGTCGAGGCTCTTGTCGCTCGGCAGGTCGTTCGAAAAGGCGCTCTCCGTGGGCGTGCGCTCCGACGGCGGACCCGGTGGGCGCGCACGGAGCCCCGGCCCGGAGCCCATGACGCGGCTCGTGGGCGTGTGCTCCGGCGGCGGGCTGGGCGTCTGCGTGCGCGGCGCGGGCTCGCCGCTCGCGGGCACGTCCCACGGCATCCGGACGTCGCGCGCCGAAGGCGCCGGAGGGGGCTCTGCCGGCGGTGTCGCCGCCGCGTGCGCGCTCGTGCCTCGACTCACGGTCGGCATCGGATAGCTGCCGTCGCGCACGACGTACGGAACGGCGGGCCTCGGCATCGCTGTGCCGCGCGAGATCTGTCCCTGGACGGGCGCCGAGCCGCCTCCGACGTTGATGACGACGTTGCGCTTGACGACCACGCCCTCCGCCGAGCTCGTGACGACGACGGGCGGCCGCTTCAGGTCGGGAGGCTTGACGACGACGACGGGTTTGCGCGCGGGCGCGGGCGTAGTCGCCGGCGCCGGCGTGGTCGCCCGCGCGGGCGTCGGCGTGGTGGCCCGCGCCGGCGGGCTCGGCGTATCGAAGCTTCCCGACACGGCGGGCGGTCGATCATCCGCGATCTGCTCGGGGCCCTGGCCCGCGACCACCGCGGGCGTGCCGGCGGCCGCCGCCGGCTCGACGACCGGCACCTGCAGGAGCGAAGGGCGGTCGCCGAGCTGGATCTGCTCGCCACGCGCCGCGAAGAAGCCCTGGATGCTCGGATCGTGGACGCCGTCCTTGAGCTCCTTGATCATGGCCTTGTGCAGCCGCTGCATGAGCAGCCGCACAGCATCCTCGGGAGCCGTCGCGTCGTACGATTCCTTCTTGGACGCGAGGATCGTCCCCCCCACAAACAAGTGCGTGAAGAGGCGGGCGTGCTGCGCCCCCGAGTCCTCCGTCTGCACGTGGAAGACGTGACCGTGGAACTGGATGTTGTGGTTGTAGCCCAGGATGGGGCTACGCACGGGCTTCGTCATGGGCGCGGCCAACCAGCAGTATATCGCTATATGTGCGCTTCTCCTTGAGGTTACCCAGGCCGCGCCGCCCGCGCGGGGTGCTTGTCCAGACGGGCCGCCGGGTTAGAATCCGCGCGCGTTCGGCCCCGGCCCCCCAGTCGAAAGCCAGAATGATGCGACGAGCAAAGGTCCAACGAAAGACGACGGAGACGCAGATCGAGCTCTCCGTGGCGCTCGACGGCACCGGTCAGCGCAAGATCGACACGCCCGTGCCGTTCTTCAACCACATGCTCGAGGCCGTCGCGCGCCATGGCCTGTACGACCTCGAGATCGACGCCAAGGGCGACGTCGAGGTCGACCCGCATCACCTGATCGAAGACGTCGGGATCGTGCTCGGGCAGGCCTTCCGCGAGGCGCTCGGGGACCGCAGCGGCATCACGCGCTACGGCCACGCGCTCGTGCCCATGGACGAGACGCTCGTGCAGGCGGCCGTCGACTTCTCGGGGCGTGCGGCCTTCGTGTACCTGGCCGACCAGATCAAGGACAAGACCATCGGCACCTTCGACGCCGAGCTCGCGCGCGAGTTCTTCGGCGGCTTCGCGGCGTCTGCCCTCATCAACCTGCACCTCGAGGTCCGCTACGGCGAAAACGCGCACCACATGGTCGAGGCGCTGTTCAAGGCCTTCGCGCGCGCGACCTCGATGGCGGTGCGTCCCGATCCGCGCGTCGTCGGCGTGCCCTCGACCAAGGGCACCTTGACGGGGTGACGAACACGGTCATCGAAACCAAATTGGCCAAGGGAACGATCACCGTCGCCGTCGCGGACACGGGCAGCGGCAACCTGCGCAGCGTCGAGAAGGCGCTCGCCGCCGCGGGCGCCGAGGTCGTCGTCACGGCCGACGCCGAGCGCCTGGCGCGCGCCGACAAGATCGTCGTGCCCGGTCAGGGCGCGTTCGGCGGCTGCGTCGCCGGCCTCGACCGCGGAGGCGGCGCGCTGCGCGAAGCCGTCCTGGAGAGCATCCGCGCGGGCAAGCCTTACCTCGGCATCTGCCTCGGGCTGCAGGTGCTCTTCGACGCGAGCGAAGAGGATCCGACCTGTCGCGGCCTCGGCGTCCTGCCGGGACGCGTGCGCCGCATCCCCGCGGCGCCCGGCCTCAAGATCCCGCACATGGGCTGGAACCGGACGCGGCGCGGGCCCGCCCGGACCGACGTCCTGTCGACGACGCCCGACGGAACCTATTTCTACTTCGTGCACAGCTACTACCCCGAACCGGAACGCCCCGAGGACAACGCCCTTTCGACCGAGCATGGCATCGAGCTGTGCGTAGCCGCGGCGCGCGACAACGTCTTCGGATGTCAGTTTCACCCCGAAAAGAGTCAGTGGGCGGGCCTGGCGCTGCTGCACCGGTTCGTCGACGCGTGAGAGCCGACGGAGGGATGGAGATGGAGACGATGGAGACTGCCTCGAGGATTCACCCATGCTGATTTTCCCCGCCATCGATCTGCTCGAGGGCTCGGCCGTCCGGCTCGCGCAGGGCAAGCGCGAGAGCGCCAAGATCTACAGCCAGGAGCCGTGGGAGATCGCGCGCGCCTGGTCGAAGATCGGCATCCCGCGCCTGCACGTCGTCGATCTCGACGCGGCCTTCGCTCGGGCCGCGTCGTCGCCCAAGCCCGGCGCCAACAACCGCGCCGTCATCCGCAAGATCATCGAGCAGACAAACCTCGAGGTCGAGGTGGGCGGCGGCGTGCGCACGCTCGAGGACTGCGAGGTGCTCTTCGACGTGGGCGTCAAGCACGTCGTGCTCGGCACGGCCGCCGTCAAGGATCCCATCATGGTGCGCGAGGCGTGCGCGCGCTGGCCGAAAAAGATCGTCGTGGCCGTCGACGCGCGCGAGGGCAAGGTCTCGGTCGAGGGCTGGACGGAGGACACCTCGGCCGACGCCGTCGACGTGGGGCTGGCCGTCGCGCGCGCGGGCGCGGGCGCCGTGCTCTACACCGACATCGGCCGCGACGGCATGCGCACGGGGCCGAACCTCGACGCGACGGCGCGCCTGGCGCGGCGCCTCGATCCCTGCCCCGTGATCGCCTCGGGCGGCGTGGCCCGCTTGTCCGATCTCGACGGGCTCCTCGACACGGGCGCCTTCGCCGTCGTCATCGGCAAGGCCCTCTACGAAGGCGTGTTCACCGTCGAGGACGCCATCCGTCGCGTGCGCGACCGCGCCATCTAGTAGAACCGCATCATGCTGTGCAAGCGTGTCATCCCTTGCCTCGACGTCGCCGACGGGCGCGTCAAGAAGGGCGTGCGCTTCAAGGAACTGCGCGACGCGGGCGATCCCGTGGCCGTGGCCGCCGCCTACGACGCGCAGGGCGCCGACGAGATCTGCTACCTCGACATCTCGGCCTCGGCGGAGGGACGCGCCACGACGCTCGACGTCGTGCGCGCCACGGCCGAGCGCGTGTTCCTTCCGCTCACCGTGGGCGGGGGCGTGCGCTCCGTCGAGGACGTGCGCCAGCTCCTGCTCGCGGGCGCCGACAAAGCCGGCATCAACACGGCGGCCGTCGCCGACCCGGAGCTCGTGCGCCGCGCCGCCGACGCCTTCGGCGATCAGGCCATCGTCGTCGCCGTGGACGCGCGCCGCGATCCAACGGCGCCGGCCGCGGCGCCCCGCTGGGAGGTCTTCACGCACGGCGGCCGCACGCCCACGGGCATCGACGCGCTGGCCTGGTGCGTGCGCATGGCTGCCGCCGGCGCGGGAGAGCTGCTGCTCACGAGCATGGACCGCGACGGCACGCGCGACGGCTTCGACCTCGCGCTCACGCGCGCCGTCGCCGACAGCGTGCCCATCCCCGTGATCGCCTCGGGCGGCGTGGGCACGCTCGAGCACCTCTACGAGGGCATCGCGCATGGCCACGCCGAGGCCGTGCTCGCCGCCTCGATCTTCCACTTCGGCGAGTTCACCGTGGGGCAAGCGCACGAATACTTGCGCGCGCGGGGCGTCCCGGTGCGAGATCAGGGACATGGCCCCCTCGCCTGAAGCGCCCGCCGCGGCCCCGTCCGGCTCTCTGCTGGACGCCGTCGCCTTCGACGCGAGCGGGCTCGTGCCCGTCATCGCCCAGGAGGCGGCGACGGGACAGGTGCGCATGCTCGCGTGGGCCAATCGCGAGGCCCTCGAGAAGACGCTCGAGACGGCGCAGGCGCATTTCTGGAGCCGCTCGCGCGCGAAGCTCTGGCGCAAGGGCGAGGAGTCGGGTCACACGCTCGCCGTGCGGCAGGTCCGCGTCGACTGCGACGGCGACGTCGTGTTGTACACGGTCGAGCCCACGGGGCCGTCGTGCCACACGGGCGCGACGTCGTGCTTCTATCGCGCCCACGACGACGAGACCGGCCAGCTCGGCGTCGATGATGGCCCGCCCGATCCGCCCGCCGTCGTCGTCGCGCGCGTCGCCGAGGTGATCCGGCGGCGGCGCGCCGAGCGGCCGGAGAAATCCTACGTCGTCTCGCTGCTGGATCAGGGGATCGGGAAGATCAACGAGAAGATCGCCGAGGAGGCGCGCGAGCTGGTCGAGGCGCTGCCTGCGGGCGACGCCGCGCACTCGGCGCACGAGGCAGCCGACCTGCTCTTCCACGTCCTCGTGGGCCTTGAGGCGGCGGAC
>DATKFB010000129.1:0-3261 GCA_035544435.1 Polyangia bacterium | reverse complement strand
CCACCGTGTCGATGTCCGCCGGCGAAAGGTCCTTGTCGTAGCGCGGCATGTGCTTCTTCAATTTCTCGTCGAGCGCGCCTTCGCGGTACGTCGCCGCCGTCGAGGGGTTGGCGACCTGCGCGCGCGTCCACCCAAACGACGCATAGTGCAAGAGCTCGGGCGCCTCTCCGTTGCCCTCGTCATCGCCCTCGCCCTTGTACAGATGGCACGTCGTGCAGCGCTCGCTCACGATCTTCTCGGCGATCTTTCGCGTGGCATCGTCGATCGCGCGCGGGGACGTGCCGTCCGGCTTGTCGCCACCCTGCGATGCGAGAAAGAGCGCCACGGCATGCTTCTCGACGTCGCTCTTGATCATCGGCTTCCACGGCTTGTCCTTGGCCAAGTCCTCCGGCCGCACGTCGACGCTCGGCATCTTCCCCTTGTACGGGCCGCGGCCGAAGAACTCCGGCGCATCGGGGTCGTGGATCATCGCTTCGATCCACTGCGGCGTTCCCCAGCCGTCGAGGTACGTCGCGGTCGCCTTCTTCGGATCGCCCAGATCGCCGAGAACGTGGCAGCTGGCGCAGTGTTGCTCGAACAGATCGTGCCCGCGAAGCTCCGGGTCTTGCCGCACCATCTCGAGCGCCCCCGCGGGGGGGATCCCGCGCATTGCGAGCTGGACTGCGGCGGCGGCGCGCGCCTCGGCCTTGGCGTGCTGCTTGATGTATTGCTCGTCGTGCGCGTCCTTGTACCAGGCATGCCACCCGAGCCATGCAACGGCCGCGAAGACCGCGAAGGCCGGGAGCATCGCCGCGATCCTTGGCCGTGGCGGCCTGTCGACGAACGGCAGTACGACGAAAAGGAGCGCGGCCGCGCCGGGCAGAAGCGTCGTTCCGTAGAACTCGCCCGAGCCGTGGAAGAACTTACGAAGAGCGAAGAGCGGTAGCAGAAACCACTCGGGACGCGCGGGGTAGTCGCTCATCGGGTCCGCCGGGGCGTCCATTGGCGCGCCGCGCATTCCCGTCGTGATCGCGATGAGAGCGAAGACGACCGTAGCGGCGAAGAGCGCGTCGAGCGCGAGCCTCCGAAGGTACGCCGATCGCCTGTCCTCGACGTGCGCCGCGCGCGTCTCGGGCAGCACCTCGCTCCAGCTGTGGCGCCGCGCGAGCTTGAAGCGCGCGAAGAGGACGATGCCCAGAAGGACCGGCAGCAAGAGGACGTGCAGCGTGAAGGAGCGCGCCAGCCCGAGGGCGCCGAGCTCGGAGCCGCCGATCATCATCTGCTGGATGAACGACCCGAGGACCGGCGCCATGCCGACGATGTTTCCCTCGACGGTGCGCCCCCACCACCCGAGCTGGTCCCAGGGCAAAAGACCCCCCGTGATCCCCTCGGCGACGGCGAGCCCGAGCACCGCGAGCGTCAGCCACCACATGATTTCGCGGGGCTTGCCGTAGTTCGCGGTCACGACGCCGTGGACGATGTGAACCGCCGCCAGAACGAGGAGCGCCTGCGCAGCCCAGTAGTGAAGGCCGCGCACGATCCACCCGCGGTCGAGGATGTACTCGATGTAGTGGACGCTTCCCCAGGCCGACTGCGGCGACGGCGCGTACGCCGTCATCATCGCCATGCCCGTCAGCGCGAGCACGAGGAAACACGTCGCGACCGCCGCCGCCATCGCGCTCGCCCAGCGCGAGCCCCCGACGAGCGGGTGCTCGACCCAGCGCGCCGCCCACGCGCGCCACCCGGTCCGCTCCTCCAGCCAATCGCCCACGACGCGCAAGAATGCCATTCGCGCTTCAGCCCACCGGAATCTTGTCGGGAGTGCCCTGGCGGAAGCGGCGGAAATTGACGAACACGAAGCCGTCCGTGATGCGCGTGTCGAGCGCGTCGAGGTCGCGCGGCGAGGGGCCCGTCATCCGGCGGCCGTCGCCGTCGAACAGCGAATCGTGGCAAGGGCAAGAAAACCCGGGGTCGGACGCGCGGCGGTCGATGGCGCACCCGAGGTGCGGACACACGACGCTCCACGCGCGCACCGAGTCTCCCTGGCGCAGAAGCCACGCGGCGCCGAGCGCGACGTTCTTCTCGAGAGTCCACGCGTCGCGGCGGTCGGCGATGAGCTGCACGCGTTTTGGCTCGGCCTCGCTGAGCGCGTCGAGGCGCAGCGTCCGTATCCATCGCTCGCCGGCCGCGCCTCCGCGCGCCGGCGCCGTGAGAAAACGCACGGTGGGGATTGCGAGCGCGCCGCAGCCCAGGGCGCCGCCCACGATTCCAATCGCTTTGAGCGCGTCGCGTCGATCCGTCTTCTGGTCGTCAGGCACGCGCGGAGGCTAGCGCAGCCGCAAGCCGGCGAGAAGGCCGATTGCTATCGCGATAGACCCCTCGCGAAGGCCCGACTGCGGTGTATCGTCGGCCGGGTCATGCGCGTTCTCATCGGCACGAGCGGCTACTCCTATAAGGAGTGGAAGGGGCCCTTTTATCCAAAAGATTTGCCTGAGGCGGATTTCCTCCGCTACTACGCGGAGCGCCTCGGGACGGTCGAGATCAACAATACGTTCTACCGAATGCCGACGGAGAAGCTCGTCGAGGGCTGGGCGAAGGCCGCGCCCGAGAGCTTCACGTTCGCGCTCAAGGCGCCGCAGCGAATCACGCACATCGCGAAGCTGCAGAACGTGCGCGAGCCGACCGAGATCTTCGCGCGCGTCGCGGGCAAGCTCGGCGCGCGCCTCGGGCCGCTCCTCTTTCAGCTCCCTCCTTTTCTTCGCAAGGACGTGCCCCGCCTGCGCGCGTTTCTCGAGACGGCGCCGACCGGGGTGCGCATCGCATTCGAGTTCCGGCACGCGTCCTGGTTCGACGACGAAGTGTGGGACGCGCTGCGCAGCCACCAGGCCGCGCTCTGCATCGCGGAAGGCGAATCGATCGTCTCGCCGGTCGTCGCCACGGCCGACTGGGGCTACGTTCGCCTGCGGCGCGACGCGTATCCGGACGACGTGCTCGCGGGCTGGGCGACCACGATTCGCGCGCAGCCGTGGAAGGAGGCCTTCGTCTACGTGAAGCACGACGAGGGAGACGCGCCGGGCGTGGCAAACAGGCTGGCGCATCGATTCCTTTGAATCGATGCGTCGATTGCGCGCGGAGCTAGTCGTGCTGCTTGCTTCGTGAGGTGGAATGCGACGCGCCCGTACCGTGCGATCGCTTCTCGAGCTTCGTCGTCTTCGGCTCCGGCGGCCACTCGAGTCGCGCGGCTTTGAAGTTGTTGCCGATGAGGCGATGGACGATTTCCTC
>DATKFB010000128.1:0-5538 GCA_035544435.1 Polyangia bacterium | reverse complement strand
CTCGAGATCCTCGGCAAGAGCGCCGCAAAGCTCGGCGCCGACTTTCCGAGGCGTGTCGAGGCGAAGATCGTGTCGCGCGAGCGGAACGTGCGGCAGGCTCTCGCGAAGGTCGTGCTCGGCGAGGCGGACGCCGCCATCGTCTACCGCAGTGACGCGCGTGCGGCGCGCGTCAAGGTCGCGATCGTCGAGATCCCGCCCGAGCTGAACGTGACCGCCGAATATCCCATCGCCGCCTTGAAGGCGGCTCCCCACCCCGACCTCGCGCGCCGCTTCATTGAGCTCGTGCGCTCGTCCGCTGGCCAAAGCGAGCTCCACGAGGCGGGGTTCGTTCCATGCGCGCGCCCGTGAGCCAGGCACCCGCGAGCCCCGATAGTGGCGCGGCGCTCGCCTCGTGGCTGTGGCCGGCGGGCCTCGCCGTCCTCTCCGGCGGGCTGCTCCTCCTCGTCGCCCTGCCGCTCGCGGGCCTCTTCTTCACGGCATCGCCCCGGCAGCTCCTCGCCGGCCTCGCAAATCCGCTCGTGGGACCGGCCGTGCGCGTGACGCTCTTCACGACGACGGCGAGCCTCGCCCTGGTCGTCGCGTGCGGAACGCCGCTCGCGTGGGCGATCGCGCGGCGCCGCACGCGCGCGTGGCGGGTCCTCGAGACGGCGCTCGAGCTGCCCGTGGTCTTGCCGCCCGCCGTCGCGGGCGTGGCGTTGCTGCTCGCCTTCGGGCGCCGCGGCTTGTTCGGACCGACGCTCGCCGCGGCCGGGATAGGGCTGCCGTTCACGCGCGCCGCCGTGATCCTCGCCGAGTCGTTCGTGGCGGCGCCTTTCTACCTGCAGGCCGCCGTGGCCGCCTTCCGCCGGCTCGACCCGGACCTCGTCCTCGTCGCGCGGACCCTCGGCGCGTCCTGGTCGCGCGTCTTCTTCACCGTCGCGATCCCCCTTTCGCGCGCCGGCCTCGCGGGCGGCGCCGCGATGAGCTGGGCGCGCGCGCTCGGGGAGTTCGGAGCGACGCTGATGTTCGCCGGCAACATGGAGGGACGCACGCAGACCTTGCCGCTCGCCATCTACGCGGCCCTCGAGTCCGACCTTCGAACCGCCCAGAGCCTCTCGATCGTGCTCGTCGCGGTCGCCTTCGCTCTGCTCGTCGGCGTCCGCGCGGGAGCGCGCCCGTGAGCGCGCTCGAGGTCGACGTGGGCGGGCGCGCCGGCGAGCTGGCGATCGACGTGGCCCTCCGCGCGTCGGAGACGCCGCTCGTGGTCGTCGGACCGAACGGCGCCGGCAAGACCAGCCTGCTCATGATGATCCTGGGCGCCTCGACTCCACGGCGCGGGCGCATCACCCTGGGCGGCGCGACGCTGTTCGACGCCGAGCAGCACGTCGACGTGCCGCTCGAGCGGCGCGGCCTCGGGTTCCTACCGCAGCGGTACGCGCTCTTTCCGCACCTCGACGCGCTCCAAAACGTCGCCTACGGCATCGTCGCGCCTTCGCGCGACGAGCGCCGCGCGCGCGCCATGGACGCCCTGCGCGAGCTCGACGTCTCGTCGCTCGCGGCGCGACGGCCTGCCGCGCTGTCGGCGGGCGAGGCTCAGCGCGTGGCCCTGGCCCGCACGCTCGCGCGTCGCCCGCGCGCGCTCCTGCTCGACGAGCCGCTCGCGGCGCTGGACGTCTCGGTTCGGCGCGACGTCCGCCGCTTCCTCGCGGGCGGCCTGCGCGCCTGGCGATTGCCGACCGTCGTCGTCACGCACGACCGCGACGATGCGGCGGCGTTCGACGGCGACGTGCTCGTCCTGGAGCACGGCAAGGTCGTCCAGCAGGGGCGGCTCGCGGAGCTCGAGCGACGGCCGGAGACGGACTTCGTCCGACAGCTCACGTCGGGGCGGCACGACCTCCCGCCTGGGGCGCCGTGAGGGCCGGGGAGCCTCAGAAGGACTCGTTGAGCACGCGGGCGAGGCGCAGGCCCGCCCGCTCGAGCTGGCGCTCGACGGTCGAGCGGCAGCGCGCGGCGTAGTCGTCGCCGAGCTGACGGACACCGGCGGCGTCGGGAGCGGGCAGCCCCCGATAGGCGACGTCGCGCGCCAGTCGATGCGACTCGTTCACCCAGTCGACGAAGGTGCCTGCCTGCAAGCCGGCGCCGCCCGGCAGGTGCGCCAGCGCCACGACGAAAGCCTCTTGTTCTCGGTGCTCCGACGCGACGAGATCGAAGTCCCAGATGCCGTGGAGGTTGCTCGTCGGCGGCGAACGATAGGGAAACTCGGCGTCGGCGAGCGTCAGGCGCGCCTTGACGGTGTTGCCGCCGCGATCGCTGCCGCCGGGCGCGCTCGTGTCGGTGGCCGCGTGCAACGGCTGGTGCAAATCGCCCACGAGGTGGACGACGAAGCGCAACGCCCGCCGTCGCTCCGGCAGCGGCGCGCGCGCGTCGCGCAGCGCCCCGACCTCTTTCGTGAGCGCGGCCACGAGGCACTGGCCGCGCGAGCAGTCGCGGGCGGCATCGTAACCGTCGGCGTCGAGCGGAATGTCGACGAAGTGCCAGGGCGCTGTCTCCGGATGGGGCTCACGCCAGTCGTCGGCCCAGCTCGCGATGTCCGCGAGCCTGCGACCCTCGAGGAGGGTCACGAGCGCCCGCCGCGCCCTGGCCGACAGGTGCGCCTCGGCGACGCGCGCGATGACGACGTGGCCGTCCGGCCCCCAAGCGCGCGCGGGCCTGGCAGCGACCCAGGTCGAGACGACGGCGAGCGCCGTCAGGAAGCGAAGGTCGCGATGCGCGCGTCGGCTCGTCGCCATGCCCTCGAATCTAGCCCCCTTTCGGCCCCTCCCCACGGCGCGCCCGGCGTCCTGCCCCGACACCTCGAAGCCGGCCTCAGGTGCGGCGCCACTTCTGTCGATGGGCGTCGCCATGCGCCCCCTGGCCGTCCTCGGCGCGATCGCTCTCGGCGCCTGCGCGCACGCGCCCGCGACGCCACCGCCTTCGTCGCCGAGCCCGCTCCTCGGCGAGCCCGTCCCGGGCTTTCGCCGAGCGACGGTCCAAGGCCCCGTCTTCGACACGGCGTCCGCGCGCGCGAACCGGCGCCCACTCGTCGTGGACTTCTTCGCGGCGTACTGCCGCCCGTGTCAGCGCGCCCTGCCCGCCCTCGAGGCGCTGCACGCGGCGCGCCCCGACTTCGACCTCGTGGGCGTCTCGCTCGACGACAGCGCGGAGGGCGCGGTCCAGATGATCAACCGCCACCACCTGACCTTCCCCGTCGTTCACGACGCCGGTCACGTGTTGGCCGGGCGTTTTCGCGTGACGGAGCTGCCGCGCGGCTTCATCGCCGACGCGAGCGGGCGCGTCATTTGGGCCACCGGCCCCGCGCAAGAGGACGACGCGCTGTCGCGCGCCGTGACGGCCGTCGCTGGAGCCAGCCGGCGCGGCGCTGGAGAATAAGGGGACGCATGGCGATTCGCGGGTCGGGTTTGGTCGTCGCGTTCGGGGCGTACGCGCTCCTCGCGCTCTCCGGCGGTTCGTGCTTCTGGAGCACGGGTACCAAGGGTGCGCGGACGATCCTGCCGACGGCGCCGAGCGAGCTCGGCAAGTGCCGCGTCGCCGCGAGCCAGTCGAGCCCGCTCGTCACCGAATGGCCGGCGTCGGAGAAGGCGAACCTCGAGGTGCTCTCGCACACGGGCGCCGTCGCCGTCGCGTACTCGGGGTGCAGCCTGCGCGTGCTGCCGCAGTGCCGCGTGCGCGGCAGCTACCAGTGGCAGCGCACGACGCCGTCGGTCGACTCGCTCTCGATCAACGACACCGACGACCTCTACGCGAAGCTGCCGCTCGGCGCGGCCTCGCTCGAGGGCGAGCTCAAGCGCACCGGCAAGCTGCTCGTCAAGACCGTCGTCGCCGGGCAGCTGCGCCTCGAGGGCGCGGGCGTGGGCGACGTGCCGGCGGACGGCCCGTGCGCGCAGGCGACGCACCTCGTGACGGCGCTGTCTGTGGGCGCCTTCTCGCTCACGGCGGGGGGCGAGCGCCAGGGCAACGTGGGCGCCAGCCTCACGATGGGCGAAGCCAAGGTCGAGCGCGAGCTGTCGGCCGAGCAGCTCCGCTCGGCGGGCGACTTCGACGCCTGTGGGCAGAGCACTGCCGAGAGCCCCAACGGCAACTGCGCATCGCCCATCCAGGTCTTCCTCACGCCGCTGCCGGGGCGCGCCGCTGAGGAGGGTCCGCCCGGCACCGTCAAGGTCGACTTCCTCTCGGCCAACCCGGCCGCCCGTTGGGACGTGTACTCCGACGATCAAGTCATCTGCACGACGCCCTGCGCCCGATTCGTGCACCCCGCGCACCCCGTGCTGCTGCGCGCGCGCGAAGACGGCTTCATGGCGATGTCAGCCCCTGATCGGATCGAGGTCCCGAACTTGCTCGACCAGGACGCGCCCCATTTGCAGCTGGAGGCGCACCCGACGGCGCGCGGCCAGTGGGCGGCAGGCATGACCTTCATGTCGCTTACGGGCATGGCTGTCGTCACGGGTCTCGTCCTCACGCCGCTCGGCTGCTCCACCGGGAGGGACGGCATGTGCACGGCGGGGCTCATCTCGCTGGGCGCGGGGGCCTTGACGTTCGCGGGAAGCCTCTGGCTCTTCCTCGACGCGCGCCCGCGCGCCGAGATCGCGCCCTACACCGAGGGCGGCTCGCTGCTCGCGCTGCCCACCAAGCCGGGCGTGCACGTCGCGCCCGGCGGCCTCTGGGGCGCGTTCTAGGCGGGCGCGCAGTCGCGCTCGTGGCGCTCGCCTCGACCGCGGGACCGCGCGAGCCCCTGCGAGGCCGAGCGCGACCGCATGTTAGCATCGGCGCGTGTCGTCTCCCCGCGCGCGCGGTCGCCTGCTCGTGGCGGCCGTCGCAGTCGCCGGCGTTGCCGTCCTCGTCGTCGCGAGCTCGCGCGGGCCGACGCGCCGGGAGCCAGCGGAACCGGCGCGAGCCGCTGCGGGCTGGCATCCGCGCGCCGCGACGATCCCCGACGGAGGCTGCGTGCCGGCGGCGGCGCCGCCGCCCGTCGACGCCGGCGGCCTCACGCGCTTCGCCGCCATCGGCGACTACGGCTACGCCGGACCAGCAGAGGAAGCGGTCGCCGATCTCGTGAAGGGCTTCCGGCCTGACTTCGTCGTCACCATGGGCGACAACAACTACCCGCTCGGGTCCGCCGAGACGATCGACTTCAACGTCGGGCTTTTCTATCACGACTTCATCGCGCCCTACGTCGGCCGCTTCGGCTGCGGCGCCGCGCGCAACCGCTTCTTCCCCACGCTCGGCAATCACGATTGGTACGCGCCCGAGGCGCGCCCGTACCTCGATTACTTCGAGTTGCCGGGCAACGAGCGCTACTACGACGTCACGTGGGGCTCGGTGCAGGTGTTCGCGCTCGACAGCGACTCCAACGAGCCGGACGGCAACACGGCCGACTCCGTCCAGGCCGCCTGGCTCAGGCGCGGGCTCGCGACCTCGACGGCGCGCTGGAAGATCGTCATCATGCAACACCCGCCTTACTCGTCGGGGCCGCACGGCTCGGCGCTCGAGATGCGCTGGCCG
>DATKFB010000127.1:0-26171 GCA_035544435.1 Polyangia bacterium | reverse complement strand
AAGGTCGTCTCGATCAACCTCGCAGCCGACGAGAAGGCCATGCTGGAGAAGTCGGCCGGCGCCGTGCGCGAGCTCATCGAGGCCTCGAAGAAGCTGTGAAGATCCACGAGTACCAGGGCAAGGAGCTGCTCCGGGAGTACGGCGTGCCCGTGCCGAAGGGCACGCCGGCGTTCAGCATCGACGAGGCGGAGGCCGCCGCGAAGGCGCTCATCGCCGAGACGGGCAGCGATGTCGTCGTCGTCAAGGCGCAGATCCACGCGGGCGGGCGCGGCAAGGGCGGCGGCGTCAAGGTCGTCAAGGGCGCGTCCGCCGCGCGCGAGACGGCGCAGAAGATTCTCGGCATGAAGCTCGTGACGCACCAGACGGGGCCGGCGGGCCAGGTCGTCAAGCGCCTCCTCATCGAGCAGGGCATGGACATCGCGCGCGAGCTCTACCTGGGCGTCGTCGTCGACCGCGGCGCCGGTCGCGTCGTCGTCATGGCCTCGTCCGAGGGCGGCATGGAGATCGAGGAGGTCGCCGCCAAGACGCCCGAGAAGATCCTCAAGCAGATCGTCGATCCCGTCGTCGGGCTCGCCGGCTACCAGGCGCGCAACCTCGCGTACGGCCTCGGGCTCACGGGCGCGGCCGCCAAGAACGCCGCCGAGCTTCTCACCCTCGTCTACAAGGCCTTCGTCGAGCTCGACGCCTCGCTCCTCGAGGTGAACCCGCTCGTCGTCCTCAAGGACAACCGCGTGCTCGCCCTCGACGCCAAGGTCACCTTCGACGACAACGCCCTCTACCGCCACAAGGAGCTCGAGGCACTGCGCGACCTCGACGAGGAGGACCCGGCCGAGATCGAGGCCAAGCGTCACGACCTCAGCTTCATCACGCTCGACGGGAACGTCGGCTGCATGGTCAACGGTGCCGGCCTCGCCATGGCGACGATGGACACCATCAAGCACTTCGGCGGCCAGCCCGCGAACTTCCTCGACGTGGGCGGCGGCGCGACGGCCGAGAAGGTCACCGCGGCCTTCAAGATCATCACGGCCGACGCCAAGGTGAAGGGCATCTTCGTCAACATCTTCGGCGGCATCATGAAGTGCGACACGATCGCCGAGGGCGTGATCTCGGCCGTCAAGCAGGTCGGGCTCAAGGTGCCGCTCGTCGTGCGCCTCGAGGGCACGAACGTCGAGCTCGGCAAGAAGATGCTCGCCGAGTCGGGCCTCGCCCTCACGACGGCGGGCGACATGGCCGACGGGGCCCAGAAGATCGTCGCGCTCGTCAAGGGGGCCAAGTAGCCATGTCCGTCCTCGTTGGAAAATCGACCAAGCTCATCGTCCAGGGCCTCACGGGCTCGGCCGGCACGTTCCACGCCAAGCAGATGCGCGAGTACGGCACGAACGTCGTGGGCGGCGTCACCCCCGGCAAGGGTGGCACGACGCACGAGGGCTTCCGCGTGTTCGACACCGTCGCCGAGGCCGTGAAGCACACGGGCGCCAACGCCACCGTCATCTACGTCCCGCCGCCCGGCGCGTCCGACGCCATCCTCGAGGCCGCCGACGCCGGCATCGCCGTCGTGGTGTGCATCACCGAGGGCATCCCCACGCTCGACATGGTGAGGGCCAAGCGGGCCCTCGAAGGACGCACCGGCGTGACGCTCATCGGCCCGAACTGCCCCGGCATCATCACGCCGGGCGAGTGCAAGATCGGCATCATGCCGGGCTACATCCACAAGGCCGGCAAGGTGGGCGTCGTCTCGCGCTCGGGCACGCTGACCTACGAGGCGGCGCACCAGCTCACGACGCTCGGCCTCGGCCAGTCGACGGCCATCGGCATTGGCGGCGACCCCGTCAAGGGCATGGACTTCATCGACTGCCTCGCGCTCTTCGAGAAGGATCCGCAGACCAAGGGCGTCCTCATGATCGGCGAGATCGGCGGCACGTCCGAGGAGGAAGCAGCGCGCTTCGTGAAAGCCAACATGAAGAAGCCGGTCGCGGGCTTCATCGCGGGCCAGACGGCGCCGCCCGGAAAGCGCATGGGTCACGCGGGCGCCATCATTAGCGGCGGCAAGGGCACGGCGGCGGAGAAGATGGCCGCCATGCGCGACGCGGGCATCGCCATCGCGGCGACGCCCGCGGATCTGGGGAAGACCATCGCGCCGTTGATTTCGTAAGCCCACCAGGAGAAAAGAATCACATGTCGCTCGAAAGAACGTTTGGAATCGTCAAGCCCGACGCCGTGGCCGCGGGAGCCATCGGCGGCGTCATCGACCTCATCGAGAAGAGCCACCTCAAGATCGTCGGCCTGCGCTACCTCAAGCTGTCGCAGGAGCAGGCCCAGGGGTTCTACGCCGTCCACAAGGCGCGGCCGTTCTTCGGCGATCTCGTGAAATTCATGACATCCGGCCCGTGTGTCGTCATGGCCATCGAGGGCGAGAACGCCATCGCGAAGTACCGCGAGGTCATGGGCGCGACCGACTCAAAAAAGGCCGCCTCGGGGACGATCCGCGCCAAGTACGGCACCGACATCGAGAAGAACGCCGTCCATGGCAGCGACAGCCCGGACAACGCCAAGCTCGAGCTCGGGTTCTTCTTCACGGGCGCCGAGCTTTAGCTTCGGCGCGGGGAGGGCGCCCCTCCCCCCCCAGCCACCACCTCGCTCGCTTCGTTCGGTCTCGGCCGCGGGCCCCTCCCGCAGACCACTCCGCAAGGAGAGCCGGTGCGGCGAAGCTGCGCCTCCCGTTGCTTGGATACGCGACGTAGTATTTCTGCCCCTTTGAAACTGGTCTATAGTGGGGCAAGCCTACTTATGACCTTCGCGCTTCGTTCTCTTAGGTCGCGCATTTTGCTGTCACTTCGCACGAGCTGCCTTCCTGCGCTCGTCGTGATGCTCGCGGGCGGGTGCAAGGACCGCCTCTACGACTTCGGCGGAACGCTCAAGCCGATCGACGCGAGCGCCACGGGGACGGGGGGCACGCCGTTCGTCGACGCTCTCCCGCTGCCGGACGCCAGCGTGGACGTCACAGGGGTCGCGGGCACGGGCGGCAGCATGGACGCCGGCGGCGGCGCAAGCGGCCACGCGGGTGGCGGCGCGGGCGGCGCCGTGCAGCTGTGCGATCCGGCCTCGCCCGACCGCCAGACCGATCCGTTCAACTGCGGCACGTGCCTCAACAACTGCACGGCGGCGAACTCGGTCCCCGGCTGCGCGGGCGGCGCCTGCAAGATCACGTGCGTTGGTGACTTCGTCGACGCCGACAAGAATCTCTCGAATGGCTGCGAGTGCGAGCCATCGAACGGCGGCGTGGAGTCCTGCGACGGGCTCGACAACAACTGCAACGGCACCGTCGACGAGGGCTTCGACTTCCAGAACGATATCGACAATTGCGGCGGCTGCAACAAGCGCTGCTCCTTCCCGTTCGCGACCGCGACCTGCAAGACGGGCGTCTGCACGCAGGGCGCCTGCCTCGCCGGCTTCTACGACCGCGACCCCAACGTGCCGGGCTGCGAGACGGCCTGCCAGAAGACCAACGGCGGCGTCGAGATCTGCGACGGGCTCGACAACGACTGCGACGGCACCGTCGACAACAACGTCGGGGCCGCGACGATCACCTGCAAGACGAAGGGCGTTTGTTCCGGCACGATGCCGACGTGCATGGGCCAGAGCGGCTGGGTCTGCAATTACCCGACGACCTACCAGGAGCTCGAGGACACGTCGAAGGGCTGCGACGGGCTCGACAACGACTGCGACGGGCTCACCGACGAGCCGTTCGAGATCGGCAAGGCCTGCGTCGTCGGCACCGGCCCCTGCGCGGGCACGGGCGTCTGGGTCTGCGACAACACGCAAGCGACCGGCCACCACTGCATGGGTTCGATGAAGGCGCCGGGCGTCGAGGTCTGCAACGGCAAGGACGACGACTGCGACGGCGAGGTCGACGAGCTCGACTCCCAGGCCAACCGGACGACGGACGACAAGATCGTCTACGTCGCGGCCCAGAACGTCACGATGTTCGTCTACGAGGCCACGCGCTACGACGCCACGGCCACCGACCACGGCTTCGACTCGACCCGCCGCCCGTGCTCCGTGCCGGGCCGACAGCCCTGGACGAACGTCACGAAGGAAGAGGCGGAGGCGGCCTGCGAGAAGATCGGGCTGCCCGGGTCCGGCTGGCGCCTCTGCACGGCGGCCGAGTGGTTCGACGTCTGCAACGGCTCGGGCAACACGACCTTCCCCTACGGCAACACCTACAGCGGCACGAATTGCAACGGCTACGATTACACGCAGCCGAACCCCGCGGCGACGATCCCGACGGGTGCGGCGACGATGTGCGTCTCCGACCAGTCGGCGGCGGCCGGCGATGAGTTTTACGACATGAGCGGCAACGTCAAGGAGTGGGTCGTCTCGGGCGCAGCGTCGACGTCGACGGCCGGCCCCTACGAGCTGCGCGGCGGCGCCTACGACATCGCGAGCTTCGTCGACAACTCGGTGACGCCGGCCGCGACGCGCGCCCCGGGACTGCAGTGCGACGCGTCCACGCCAGCGCCCTCGGTGCCCGTGCGTCTGCCTTCGGTTGGGTTCCGCTGCTGTAAGACCGGGATGCTGCCGTGACGCGCGGTCGACGTCGGGCTTGTTGGGTGTTGTGAAGACGGGTCGGCTCGCCGCGGCGGCCGCCGTGATCGTCGCGGCTCTCGGCCTCGGCGGCGGCGCGCGCGCACAGTCGCTGCGCCCCAACATCCTGGTCGTGTTCGACACGTCGGGGTCGATGCTCCACAACGACACCGACGACGGCACGGCGCTCTGCAACGGCAACGGTACGAATTGCCGCATCTTCAGCCTCAAGAAAGCGCTGCGCGACGCGCTCGCGCAGGTCGGCACGGACGAGGCGAACTTCGGCCTCATGCGCTACCCGGAGCTCGAGAACCCGGGCCAGAACCCGGTCTGTCCGAACGGCCACTACGGCAACGACTCGACGACGGCGCTGCCCGTGGGGTGCAACGGCAACTGCGGCGGCGGCTGCGAGTGCGGCTGCCGTTTGCCCACGCACACGACGGAGACGGCCTACGCGCCCTGGTTCGACAATGGCTACCGCCGCGCCCTCGTGGTCGACGTCACGAAGCGCCCCGCGGCGACCAAGCCCGTGGCGGCCGGCTTCGACCCCGCCGACGGCAACCTCAGCGAGGTCTACCGCTGGATCGACGGCACGGAGGACGCCGGCAAGGTCGCGACGATCAACGACCCCGAGCTGCGCACGCACGCGAACTGGTACACGCCCATCGGACGCTCGCTGTTCTACGCCCGCATGTACTTCGACAACTTCGTCAAGCCCGCCGACCCCAAGGGCGCCTGCCGCACGAACATCATCATCTTCGTGACGGACGGCGACGAGACGTGCGACACGGGCAAGGCGGGCAACGCGACGCTCAACCTCGCGACCTGCGCGCAGACCGGCTACACGGCCTTCCACCCCGAGGTCCAGGCCTGTCAGCTCAACGTGACCTCCGCCGTGCGCACGTACGTGCTCACCGACGTCAGCACGAGCGCGGCCAACGACGCCATCGCCAAGGCCGGCGGCACGGGCGCGGCCATCCGCGTGACGCTCACCGACACGGCGGCCGTCAAGGCGGCGCTCGTGGGTATCATCGCGGCGACGGTGCCGCCCACGGAGGTCTGCAACGGCAAGGACGACAACTGCAACGGGCTCATCGACGAGGGCGTCAGCAACATGTGCCCCGTCTCCAACAACCCGAACGACGCCGACAACCTCAAGGGCACGGGCGCGCAGCACTGCGCCATCGAGACGTGCAACTGCAAGGACGACAACTGCAACGGCCAAGTCGACGAGGGTCTGCCCCCCAACCAATGCGGCGGCCCGTGCGGCTGCGCCGTGCCCGCCGAGATCTGCGACGGGATAGACAACAACTGCGACGGCAACATCGACGAGGGCTTCGGCGTGGGCAGCGCGTGCGTCAACAACGGCGTGGGCGCGTGCAAGCGCGGCGGCATCCTCGCGTGCAACGGCAACGGCAACGGCACCGTCTGCGACGCGCCCGTCGTGACGCCGTCGCCCGAGGTGTGCAACAACATCGACGACAACTGCGACGGCCAGGTCGACAACGGCCCGCTGCCGGGCGTGGGCGTCGCGTGCGGCAACGGAATCGGGGCCTGCACCACGGGGATCACCGCCTGCGTCAACGGTAAGCTCATCTGCAACGCGGTGAGCATGCCGATGCCCGAGATCTGCAACGGCAAGGACGACGACTGCAACGGCCTCATCGACGACGGCGTGCCCGGGACGGGCGTCCCCTGCCTCTGCCCGAACGAGACGCCGGCGCAGGTCGGCGTCGGCGTCTGCACGGCCGGCAAGACAGTGTGCCGCAACGGCGGGCTCGTGTGCGACGGCTGCACGGGGCCGACCGCCGAGATCTGCGACGGCAAGGACAACGACTGCGACGGCAAGGCCGACGTCAACGCGACGTGCCCGTCGAAGTTCGCATGTCGCGAGGGGGCCTGCACCCTCGTCTGCCAGGGCGGCGAGTTCTCGTGCCCGAGCGGGTACAAGTGCGTGAGCACGTTCTGCGTGCCCGAGCGCTGCGCCCAGGTGACCTGCGCGCAGGGGCAACACTGCGACGAGAACACCGGCGCGTGCGTCGATCTGTGCGCCGGCGTTGTCTGCACGGCGCCCGCCGTCTGCATGCAGGGGCAATGCCTCGACTGCCAGACGCTGGGGTGCGATCCGGGACAGCTCTGCTACAAGGGCTCGTGCCAGGCCGACAAGTGCGCCGGCGTGAAGTGCGGGGACGGCACGTACTGCAGCGACGGCAAGTGCCAGAGCCTCTGCCCGCCCGGCAAGTGCCCCGCCGGGCAGAGCTGCATGAACGGCCAGTGCAACGACGACAAGTGCGCGACCGTCGCGTGCCGTCAGGATCAGTTCTGCGACCCGGCGAGCGGCGAGTGCAAGCTCGATACGTGTCAGGCGTTCCAGTGCGCCGCGGGCCAGCGCTGCGTCTCGACGACGGGCAAATGCGCGCCCGATCCCTGCATCCTCATGCAGTGCCCGGGCGACTGCTACGTGTGCACGACGACGGCCGACGGCGTGGGCACGTGCGTGTCGAACGGCCAATGCAGACAGACGCTGACCAAGCTCGGCCAGCGTGGCGGCGGCTGCACTTGCGCGCTCGACCCCGACGCCGGCCGCGACGGCGTCCCCTGGGCCCTCGGGCTGCTGGGCGTCGTCGGCGTGGCCGTGACGCGGCGCCGCCGCGCGCGCTGAGCGGCGACGGCGAGGCACTGGCGATGGGGCCCGCTCGGCGCTAGTCTCGCGCGCGCCCAATGGATCTCGATCTTCGCTCCCTCACGGCCGCCGAGCTCGCGACCGAGCTCGGCGCAGAGGGCGCGCCCGCCTACCGGGGCGAGCAGGTCTTCCGGTGGCTCCACGAGCATGGCGTCGAGAGTGTCGACGAGATGACGAACGTGCCGCAGGCGCAGCGCGACGCGCTCGCCGCGCGGCTGCCTCTGCGCCCCCTGCGCGCCGACCTCGTGCAGGAGGCGCGTGACGGCACGCGCAAGCTGCGCTTCCGCACCTTCGACGATCGTGCCATCGAGTCGGTCCTGATCCCGGACGACGACGAGGAGCGCGACAAGCTCACCTTGTGCGTGTCCTCGCAGGTGGGATGCGCCATGGATTGCGGCTTCTGCGCGACGGCGACGCTCGGGTACGGACGCAATCTCTCGGCGGGCGAGATCGTCGAGCAGGTCTACCGCGCTGCGAAGCTCGCGGGGCGGCGGCCCACGAACCTCGTGTTCATGGGCATGGGCGAGCCCCTGCACAACCTCGAGAACGTCACGCGCGCGCTCGCGCTTCTCCAACACCCGTGGGGTCTGCACTTCTCGCCGCGGCGGATCACGGTCTCGACGGCGGGGCTCGTGCCCGGCATCGAGAAGCTCGGGCTCCTCTCGCCCGCGCCTAACCTGGCGATCTCGCTCAACGCGACGACCGACGAGGTGCGCGACCGCATCATGCCGGTCAACCGCAAGTGGCCCATCGCCAAGCTTCTCGAAGCGGCGCGTCGCTTCCCGCTCGCGCACGGGCGGCGCGTGACGTACGAGTACGTGCTCCTCGCGGGCGTCAACGACAGCGACGCCGACGCTGACCGGCTCGTCCGCCTGCTGCGGGGAATGCCTTGCAAGCTCAACCTCATCCCCTGGAATCCGTTCCAGGGCCCGCAATTCGAGCGCCCGTCCGCCGAGCGCATCCGGGCCTTCCAGCAACGTTTGCGCGCCGCTAACATGGCCGTCTACATCCGAACGCCGCGCGGCGACGACATCGACGCCGCGTGCGGCCAACTCGCGGCGCGCGACGATGCCGGCCTCGTGCCCGTGTCGAGGCTTGAACGGCCCGCCGAGGCCGTATAAGAACGCCGCCATGGCCGCCGCCGCGATGCCCGAGGACGAGCTGCGGCGCGCGCGCGACCTGGGCATCGACACCTGCGGGCGCATCGCCGAGTTCTGGGGCTTCACGCGCACGATGGGCCGCGCCTTCGGCCTGCTTTATCTCTCGCACGAGCCGTTGCCGCAGGCGGAGATCCAGGCGCGGCTCGGCATCTCGGCGGGCAGCGCGTCGATGACGCTCGCCGCGCTCGGGCGCTGGGGCGTCGTGCACCGCGTCTGGGTGCGCGGCCAGCGGCGCGAGCACTACCAGGCCGAGACGGACTTCTGGAAGATGATCTCGGGTGTCCTCAACGAGCGCGAGCGCCGCGAGATCGGCGCCGCCGTCGAGGCGGTCAAGCACGGCGTCGCCATGGCGCGCGCCGCTCAGGACGCGGCGCCGCGCAAACTCGCGGCCGAAGCGGCCTTCACGGCCGGTCGGCTGGAGCGCCTGCACGAGATCTGCGCTCTCGGAGAGACGCTGCTCGACATGCTGCTCGGCCAGCTCACGATGGACGTGGGCCGCTTCCGCGACGTGCTCAAGGTCGAGCCGCCGCCTCCCGCCGCCGCGCAGACCGCCACGGGGCGTCCACGCGCCCCCGCGCCGCGCCGGCGGGCCGCGCGCGCGCGGCGATGAAAGATGCCGGCGCGTGACTTTGCCTCTTGCGAACTTTCAATTCATTTTGAATATTTAGAAAGGTCGTGACCCGCTTGCCCTCCCTGACCAATATACCGGCCATGTCGGTCGTCGGCTCGAGCGCGCCCCCGCGGATCCCGCCGCGTCCTCTCGTCGAGGACCTCGTGGCGCTCGTGGGGGCAGAGATGCGCCTCGTCGAGGCCCGCCTCGCCGAGCGCCTCGAGAGCCCCGTGGGGGCCATCCCGCAGGTGGGCGCGCACCTCCTGGGCGCGGGGGGCAAGCGCTTACGGCCGCTGCTCGCCGTGCTGAGCGCGCGCGCCTCGGGCGCGCCCGTGGACTTCGGCGTGGCCGTCGGGTGCGCCGCCGAGCTCATCCACACGGCGACGCTGTATCACGACGACGTCGTCGACGACGGGCGGGTGCGACGCGGGCGCCCGGCAGCGCGCATGGTCTTCGGCAACGGCATCGTCGTCCTCGTGGGCGACTTCTGCCTGGCGCGCGCGCTCGAGACGGTGGCCCTCACGGGCTCTCTGCCCATGGTGCAGTCGCTCGCGACGACCGTCACCGAGATGGCCGAGGGCGAGGTCGCGCAGCTCGAGCGCGCCGGAAACCCCGACGCGACGGTCGAGGACTACTTCCGCGTCATCGATCGCAAGACCGCCTCGCTCATCGCCTGGTGCGCGCGCGTGGGCGGGGCCGTCGGGCCCGCGCTCGACGGACCGCTCGAGCGCTATGGGCGCGCGCTTGGGAGAGCCTTCCAGATCGCCGACGACGTGCTCGACGCCGACGCCGATGAGGCGACCGCCGGCAAGTCGGTGGGCCTTGACCTGCAAGAGGGCAAGCTCACCCTACCCGTCCTCCTCGCCTGCGAGGCCGATCCCGCGCTCGGCCGGCGCGTGCGCGCGCAACTCGGCGACAAAGGCGTCTCCGCGAATGTCGCCGCCGAGATCCTCTCCGAGACGCGGAGGGCGGGCGGCATCGTCCTCGCGCGCGACAAGGCGCTCGCGCTCGCCGCCGAGGCCGTGATCGAGCTCGAACTCGTGCCGCCCTCGCCCTTCCGGGACGCGCTGCGCGACCTGGCCGTGCTGTCGGTCGAGAGGAAGTCCTGATGGCGCTCGCGCCCGACAGCCTCGGCGTGGCGATCGGCGCGGGCGCGCCCGGCGTGCCGGCGCACTGGAACGATCTGCGCACCTTCGTGAGCTACCTCGAAGAGCGCGGCGAGCTTCGCCGCATCACGCGCGAGATCGATCCCGTGCTCGAGCTGTCGGAGATCGCGCAGCGCTCGATGCGCGCGGAGGGACCGGCGCTGCTCTTCGAGCGCGTCAAGGGCTCGCGCTTCCCCGCGCTCATCAACACGTACGCGACGCGCCGGCGCATGTCGTGGGCCCTGGGCGTCGACGATCTGGAAGAGCACGCGCGCGCCATCGGCGCCCTCGTGAAGTCCCAACCGCCCGTGTCGCTCATGGACAAGGTCCGCATGCTGCCCAAGGTCGCGCGCGTCGCCTCGGCCATGCCCCGGACGGTGCGGACGGCGCCGTGCCAGCAGGTCGTCGAGCGCGAGCCCGATCTGTCGAAGCTGCCGATCCTCACGACCTGGCCCGAGGACGGCGGCCCCTACATCACGCTGCCCATGGTCGTGACGCGCGACCCGGACAAAGGCACGCGCAACGTCGGCTGCTACCGCATGCAGGTCTACGGCCCGCGCGAGACGGGCATGCACTGGCAGCTCCACAAGACGGGCCGCCGCCATATGCGCCGCTACAAGGAGCTCGGCATTCAGCGCATGCCCGTGGCCGTCGCGCTGGGCGGCGATCCCATGCTGGCCTACGCGGCGACGGCGCCACTGCCTGACGGCATCGACGAGTTTCTCTTCGCGGGCTTCCTGCGCCGCAAGCCCGTCGAGATGGTCGCCTGCAAGACCGTCGACCTCGAGGTGCCGGCGTCCGCCGACTTCGTGCTCGAAGGCTACGTCGACGTCGACGAGCTCCGCCGCGAGGGGCCTTTCGGCGACCACACGGGCTACTACTCACTCGCCGACGACTACCCGGTCTTTCATCTGACCTGCATCACGCGTCGCGAGCAGCCGATCTACGCGACGACCGTCGTCGGACCGCCGCCGCAAGAGGACGCCTGGCTGGGCAAGGCCACCGAGCGACTCTTTTTGCCGCTCCTGCAGATGACATTCCCCGAGATCGTGGACATGAATCTCCCCATCGAGGGCGTGTTCCACAACTTGTGCGTCGTGTCGATCAAGAAGGACTATCCGCACCACGCGCGCAAGATCTGCCACTCGCTATGGGGCATGGGACAGATGATGTTCGCGAAGTGCATCATCGTCGTCGACGACGACGTCGACGTACAGAACGTGCGCGAGGTCGCGTGGCGCGCCCTCAACAACATCGACGCCAAGCGCGACGTCTTCTTCGCCGAGGGGCCCATCGACGTGCTCGATCACGCCTCGTCGGCCTTCGGCTTCGGCGGCAAGCTGGGCGTGGACGCCACGCGCAAGTGGAAGGAAGAGGGCTTCACGCGGGAGTGGCCGGAGGTCCTCAAGATGACGCCCGCCGTGATGGCGCGCGTCGACGCCATCTACAAAGAGCTGGGCCTGCCGTGACGGCCGCCACGACGACGAGCCTCGCCGAGGGCGGCCACGACGTGCGCGGCATGTTCGACCGCGTCGCCCCTCGCTACGACGCCGCCAACCGGATCATGTCCGCCGGCGTAGACGGGATCTGGCGCAAGAAGGCCATCGCGCGGCTGCTCGAGGGACTGGGAGGCGCGCCGCGCTTGCTCGACCTCGGCGCGGGGACGCTCGACGGCGGCCTCGAGATCGTGCGCCGCGCGCCCGGGGCGCGCGTGGCGGCGGCGGATTTTTCGCGCGAGATGTTGCGCGCGGGCCGCAAAAAGCTCCCCGCGGGCGTCGTCATCGAGACGCACGGCGCCGACGGGCACGCGCTGCCCTACTGCGACGCGGCCTTCGACGGCGCGTTCTCGGCCTTCTGCGTGCGCAACCTGCGCAACCTGCCGCGCGCGCTCGCCGAGCTCCGGCGCGTCGTGCGGCCCGGCGGGCGCCTCGCGATCCTCGAGTTCTTTCGGCCCGACAAGCCACGCTTCTTCTTCGACCGCGTGTACAACGCCCACGTCCTGCCCCTCGTCGGGTGGGCCATCACGGGCGACCGCGAGGCGTACCGCTACCTGCGCGACTCCATCGCCCAGTTCCGCTCGCGCGGCGAGCTCGAGGCGCTACTGCGCGCGGCGGGCTTTGACGACGTCGCCGGTCAGCCGCTCTTCCCGTCGGGCGTCGCCTCTTTGGTGGTGGCGTCGTGAAGCTCGTCGTGGCCGTCGGCGGCGCGTCGGGCTCGATCTACGCGAAGCGTCTGCTGGAGGTGCTGGCCGCGAGCCAGATGAAGGACTTTCAAGCGGGAGTCGTGTTCTCGTCGTCGGGGGCGGAGGTGTGGAAGCACGAGCTCGGCGAGGTGCCGCCCTATCCGTTCAAGCGCTACGGCCTGCGCGACTTTCACGCGCCGTTCGCCTCGGGCTCGGCGGGTTGGAACGCCATGGTGGTCATCCCCTGCTCGACGGGCGGCCTGGCGCGCATCGCGCACGGCGTGTCCGACGATCTCATCGGGCGGGCCGCCGACGTCATGCTCAAGGAGCGCCGAAAGCTCGTGCTCGTCGTGCGCGAGACGCCGCTGTCGACCATCCACCTCGAGAACATGCTGGCGGTCACGCGCGCGGGCGCGGTCGTGCTCCCAGCTGCGCCGTCGTTCTACTCGAGCCCGACGACGATCGAGGCGCTGCTCGACACGGTCGTAGGCCGCGTCCTCGACCAACTCGGCCTGCCCAACCAGCTCATGCCGCGCTGGGGCGGCGGCGGCGCGACATGAGCGCCGGCGCCGACGCGACGTCGACCTCGAGCCCCGCGGCGTCCGAAGCGCCCGCGCCCCCCGTGGAGGATCTCTTTGCGCTCGGCCGGCGGGCCGCCGCCGCGCGCGACGCAGCGCTCGGTCGGCGCGGGACGTTCGCCCGCTCGCGCCGCTTGCTGGGATCCGGCGCCTGGCGCGGCCCGCGCGACGCGAGCATGTCCTACGTCGAGGCGAGCGACCTGCCGGCCCTCGGCGGCTGGGCGGCGGCGCGCGCGGCCGGCGCGGCGGTCGTCGTCGGTGCCGACGTCGCCACGCTGCGCGAGCTCTCCCGCGACGGCGCGCGCCTCGTCTTGCGGACGGTGTTCCGCAGCGGCGAGAGCGAGGACACGCGGTCTGGTCGTCTGCGGGCGCTCGCCGCCTGCGACGTGGCGCTGTGGGGCGTGATCCCCACGCCCGAGGGCGAGCCCTACGGCCTAGACACGGTCCGCTTCACGGCGCTCTGCCGGCTCGCGCTGCCGGCCGCATGTCACGTGCTGGCCGACGTCGAGCGCCTCGGCCCGCGGCTCGCGCAGATGTGCCTCGGCTTCGGCGCCGACGAGCTCCTGGCGCCCATCGTGGGCGAGCGCGCGCTCCGCCTCGGCGACAACGCTAACAACCCCGCACTCACGCGCAAGGAGGCGGTGACGCTCATCCGCGGCGCCGGGCTGGTTCCGGCCGAGCGACTCTTAAATGACGCTTTAGAGGAAGTGACTTAGATGGGCTCAACGAACGTGATGCAGCGGATCCGCGACAAGTTGCGGGATGGAGAGCCGCTGTCCCTCGAAGACGGCGTGGCGCTCTTCGAGCACCGCAACCTTCTCGAATTGGGATTGCTGGCGAATGAAGTCCGCGAGCGCCTGCACGGCGAGCGCACGTACTTCAACCGCAACCTCCACATCAACGCCACGAACGTCTGCGAGGCGAGCTGTCGCTTCTGCTCGTTCGCGCGCCTCGAGGAGGGCAAGCCGGGCGCCTACACGATGTCGCACGCCGAGGCCTGGGGGAAGCTGCAGGCTCGCCTCGACGCGCGCGACCCCATCACCGAGATCCACATCGTCAACGGCCTGCACGCCGGCCTTCCGTTCGAGTACTACACCGAGCTCCTCGCGGGCTTGAAGCGCCTGCAGCCGAGCATCCACCTCAAGGCGTTCACGGCCGTCGAGATCTTCTACTTCCACAAAAAGTACGGCCTGCCCATCGCCGAGGTCATCACGCGCCTGCGCGCCGCTGGCCTCGACTCGATCCCCGGCGGGGGCGCCGAGATCTTCGCGGCGCGCGTGCGCAAGAAGATCTGCGACGACAAGTGCACGGGCGACGAGTGGCTCGAGGTCCACCGCACGGCGCATCGGCTCGGCCTGCGCTCGAACTGCACGATGCTCTACGGGACCATCGAGACGGTCGACGAGCGCGTCGATCACATGCTGCGCCTGCGCGCGCTCCAGGCCGAGACGGGCGGGTTCCAGACCTTCATCCCGCTGGCGTTTCACCCCGACAACAACGCCCTCATGAAGCTGCCCGGCCCGACGGGCGTCGAGGACCTGCGCACGTACGCCGTGGCGCGCCTCGTCCTCGACAACATCCCGCACCTCAAGGCCTACTGGATCATGCTGGGCGTCAAGACCGCGCAATCGGCGCTCTGGTTCGGCGCCGACGATCTCGACGGCACCGTTCAGGAGGAGAAGATTTATCACATGGCCGGCGCTGAGACGCCGCAGGCCATGAGCCCGAACGAGATCGTCCGCATCATCCGGAACGCCGGCCGCGCGCCCGTCGAGCGCGACACCCTCTACAACGTTCTGGCCGAGGGCGAGGCGCTCGCGTCCGACAAGCCCTTCCGCCGCGACGTGCGCCGCCACGCGCTCGAGGTCGTGCCGTGAGCGGCGCTCGGAAGCTGCGCGTCGCGGCCGTCTCGTTCCTGAACGCGCGGCCCATCACCTACGGGATCGAGCGCGGCCTCGGCGAGGATCGCTTCGACCTGTCGTTCGAGCTGCCGTCGCGCTGCGCGCAACTGCTCGCGACGGGCGAGGTCGACCTCGGCCTCATCCCGACGGCGGCCTACGCCGAATCGCCCACCCCGCTGCGCGCCGTGCCCGGCATCGCCATCGCGAGCGTCGGCTCCGTGCGCACCGTGCTGCTCGTGAGCGACGTGCCGTGGACGGAGCTCGACGAGATCGCGCTCGACGGCGCCTCGCGCAGCTCGGCGGCGCTGCTCAAGCTCCTGTGCCGCGAGCGCGGCGTCGCGCCACGGTTCCGCGAGGTGCCGCACGACGCGGTCCTCGACGCCGCGTCGGGGCGCACGGGCGCCCTCGTCATCGGCGACGCCGGATTCGCGGCAGCCGAGAGGCACCCTCACGTCGTCGATCTCGGGGAGGTGTGGCGCGAGACGACCGGCCTGCCGTTCGTCTACGCCGTCTGGGCGGGCCGCCCCGACGCGCTCGGCGCCGACGAGATCGGCATCCTGCAGCAGAGCCTGTCCGAGGGCATGATCCACCGCGCCGAAATCGCGCGCGCGTGGGCCGAGGCCGCGCCCTCGGGGCCGCCGGCGCTCTACGAGCGTTACTTGACGGAGAACATCCGCTACCGCTTGGGCAGCGAGGAGCTGTCAGGGGTCGCTGCGTTCTTCGACCGCGGCCACGCCGCCGGCCTCTTCGGCGCCCGCGCGCGCCTGCGCCTCTACGAGCAGGCCGTGACGAGCGCCGGCCGCCTCGACGGCCGCGCCTCGCCCGCCGCCGTCAAGCCGGCGCGCGCGCTCTCGGTCGACACGCTCCTCGCCGACGCCGCCGCGGGCGCGCGCCTCTCGCCCAAGGACGGGCTGCGCCTTTACGCCGAGGCGCCGACGCTCGAGCTCGGCGCCGCCGCCGACGCGCGCCGCCGCGCGCTGCACGCGGGCAACGAGGTCACGTACATCATCGACCGCAACGTCAACTACACGAACGTCTGCGTCACGCGCTGCAAGTTCTGCAATTTCTACCGCCCGCCCACGCACAAGACCGAGGGCTACGTGCTGTCGCGCGACGAGCTCGCCCGCAAGCTCCAGGAGACGGTCGACCTCGGCGGCGTGCAGATCCTCCTGCAGGGGGGCCTCAACCCCAATCTGCCGCTCGCCTGGTACGAGGACCTCTTCCGCTGGATGAAGGCGAGCTTCCCGCTCGCGATCCATGGCCTTTCGCCCGAGGAGATCCGCTACATCGCCGAGCTCGAGCGCATGCCCATCCGGGGCGTCATCGAGCGGCTCGTGGCCGCGGGCCTCGACTCGATCCCGGGCGGCGGCGCCGAGATCCTCGACGACGAGATCCGCTACGCGATCTCGCCGCTCAAGTGCACGACCGACGTCTGGCTCGAGGTCATGCGCCAGGGTCACGCCCTCGGCCTGCGTACGACGGCCACGATGGTCTTCGGCTTCGGCGAAGAGCCGCGCCACGTCGTCAATCACTTCGAGCGCCTGCGCGAGCTGCAGGACCAGACGGCCGGCTTCACGGCGTTCATCTGCTGGCCGTTCCAGGCCGAGGGCACGCGCCTCAAGCTCCACGACGACACGACGGCCATGCGCTACCTCCGCGTGTTCGCGCTCGCGCGCCTCTACCTCGACAACTTCCCGAGCCTGCAGGTCTCGTGGCCGACCATGGGACCGGAGGTCGGGCAAGTGGCGCTGCGCTTCGGCGGCAACGACTTCGGCTCGGCCATGATCGAGGAGAACGTCGTCTCGCAGGCGGGGGCCGTCTTCAAGCTATCGGCCCAGGACATCGAACGCTACATCCGCGCGGCCGGCTTCGAGCCGCGCCGCCGCAACATGCGCTACGAGCGGCTCGCCGCCGCCTGAGCACCATGCGACTCGTGAGCGCTCCCGCCGTCGTCCCGCTGGTGCCGGGCGGCGCGCCCTGGGTCCCGGAGGGAGCCGTCGCGCTCGACGACGACGACACGATCCGAGCCGTGGGCGCCCGGGCCGACCTGCGGCGGCGCTTCGCCCAAGCTCCCGAGCAACGCGCCGAGGGCGCCCTCCTGCCCGGGCTCGTCAACGCGCACACGCACCTCGAGCTGTCGGGGCTCGCGGGCGAGGTCACCGGGGGCGCGGGGCTCGTCGCCTGGGCGGGCGCCTGCGTGCGCGCGGCCGAGGAGGAGACGTACGAGCACCGGCGAGACGCCGCCGCAAGCGCCGCGGCCGACGCCGTCCGCCTGGGCACGGCCGCCGTGGGCGACGTGAGCAACGCGCTGGCCTCGCTGCCCGGCATTGCGGCCGCCGGCCTGCGCGGCACGATCTTCCACGAGCTGCTCGGCTCGCGCGAGGCGCGCACGGGCGACGCGCTCGCCGACGCCGCGCGCGAGCGCGCGCTCGCCTCCAAGCGCCACCCGTGGCCCGCCGGGCTCGGCTATGTCGTGGCGCCGCACGCGCCCTACTCCGCCGACCGCGACCTGCTCTCGCGCATCTTCGCGGCGGCGGCGCGCACGGGCTTGCCCACGTCGATCCACCTCGCGGAGGACGAAGACGAGCTCGCGCTCCTGCGCGACGGCACGGGCCGCTGGCCCGCCGTGCTCGAGGCCATGGGCGTCGACGTCCAAGCGCGCGTCCCCCGCACCTCACCCGTCGCCTACGTCGCGGCGCTGGGCGCCTTTGCCGGGCCGGCCCCCCCGCTGCTCGTGCACATGGTCCACGCGCGCGCGCACGAGCTCTGGGCGGTCGAGGCAGCCCGCGCCACAGTCGTCGTCTGCGCGCGCTCGAACCTTTACATCGGAGGCCGGCTCCCCGACGTGCCCACGCTGCTCGCGCACCGGATCCAACTCGCGCTCGGCACCGACAGCCTCGCGTCCAGCCCCGACCTCTCGCTGTTCGCGGAGATCGCGACGCTCGGAGCGGCTTTCCCGGCCGTGCCCGCGCTGACCTGGCTCGAGGCGGCCACGGCGGGCGGCGCGCGCGCGCTGCGCCTCGAGGCCTGCGGCGCCCTCGCGCCCGGCCGCCGGCCCGGCCTGCTCGATGTAGGCGTCGCCGATCTCGCCGCGCCCCTCGAGAGCCTCGTCCGAGATCCCGACCCTCCCCTTCGCTGGATGGCCCACGCATGACCACGGAAGCCCGTAGCCCGCTCGCGCCCCTCGTGACGTTCGGGCGCATGATCAAGTTCGAGCACACGATCTTCGCGCTGCCCTTCGCGCTCGCCGCCGCGGCGGTCGCGGCGCGCGGCCACGGCCTCTCCGTCGCGCGCGTCGTAGGAATCATCGTCGCCATGGCCGCCGCGCGCACGGCGGCCATGGGCTTCAACCGCATCGCCGATCGCGACATCGACGCCAAGAACCCCCGCACGGCCGGCCGCGAGCTCCCCGCGGGCGCCGTCACGCTGCGCGCCGCCTGGACGCTCACCGTCGCGAGCGCGGCCGCCTTCGTGGCCGCTGCCGCCCTCCTCGGTCCGCTGTGCCTCGCGCTCTCGCCCGTCGCGCTCGCGCTGCTCTTCGGTTATTCGTTCACGAAGCGCTTCACGTTCCTCTGTCACCTCTTCCTTGGCCTCGCGATAGCCGCCGGCCCGGCGGGCGCCTGGATCGCCGTGCGCGGCGATTTTACGCTCGTGCCCGGCCTGCTCATGGTGGCCGTCGCGACCTGGATCGCCGGCTTCGACGTCCTCTACGCGCTCGGCGATCGCGACTTCGACCGCCGCGCCGGCCTGCACTCGATCCCGGCCCGCTTCGGCGTCGCGGGCGCGCTCGTCATCTCCGCCGTCCTCCACGCCGTCACGCTCGCTGCCCTGCTCTTCCTCGTGCCCCCGGCCGGCCTCGGCGCGCCGTATCTCTTGGGCGTGGCCGTCGTCGCGGCCCTGCTCGTCTACGAGCACGCCATCTTGCGTCCGAGCGATCTATCGCGCCTCGACGCCGCCTTCTTCACGCTCAACGGGTACGTCTCGGTCGTCTTCTTCGTCGCGACCCTCGCCGACGTGCTCTTGCGCTGACGGCGCCCCTACCGCTTCGGCTGCCAGCCGGGCTCCGACCCGGCGGGCGGCGGGGCGCGCGGCGACGCGTGCGAAGGCGGCGGCGCCGACGCCAGCGGCGTCGCGCGATCGGGCGGCACGGCCCGCGGGTGGCGCACGTCGAAGGCGGGCCGCTGGTTCGGGTCGCACGTGGGGCCGAAGCCGTTGGCGTCGAAGCGGTAGCGCAGCCGCCCGGCGGACCCGTGGGCCACGGCCTCGACGTCGACGTCGTGCTGCCCCGCGCGCGAGGGCGAGCAGTACGACAAGAGGTAATAGCGGCGCGACGACGCCTCGATGCGCGCGGCGATCTCGTCGAAGCCCTTTTGGACGTCGCCACGGTTCTGCGAGGCGAACGTGCCCGAGCGCCCGATCTTCGAGAGCTGGCCGCGATCGACCTCCTGACCAACGCCGATGACGTAGGTCTCGAAGCCGGCGCCGTCGAGGGCGCGCGCGACGTCCTCGGGGCTCGCGCGGTGGGCGCGATCGGTGCCGTCGGTGAACACGACGAGCGTCCCGAAGCGCAGCGGCACGGGCGCGTGCTCCATCTGTTGCGTCAGCACGCGCACGCCCTCGATGACGCCGCCGTTGAGGTTCGTCGAAGGATCGCGCGGCCGGCGCGTCGCGAGCGCGCTCACGCCGGCGCGCGCGTTCCCGCCGAAGCCGACGAGCGGCGTGAGGTGCGGGCTGCCGTCGAACGTGTACACGGCGACCTTCTGATACGGACCCACGCGGTCGGCGAACGACGAGGCGGCCTGGATGAGCGTCGGCATGTCGCCCGAGTCGACGACGCTGCCGCTCATGTCGACGAGCAGCAGCGTGTAGTGAATCGCCGCGACCTCCTCCTGCAGGATGGTCTGCTTGCTCTCGAGGATCGACACGGGCTGGCCGTCCTCGTAGATGCGGAAGTCCTGCGGCGTGAGGTCGGCCACGGGCTCGCCGCCGCGCGTGTCGACTGTGAAGTACACGGCGACGTTCGACGGGCGGCGCACCGAGGCGTCGACGAGCTGGAGCTTGAGACCGGCGCAGCCGGCGCCGCCGAGCGCGCACACCGACACGCCCGCACATGCAACCACCGAGACCGCGTGACGCATCCCTTTCATGGGCTCGGCATACCACGAAGCCTCGCCGGAATTAAGCTCGCGGCCGGTAGCGCCGAAGACATAAGCCGCATGAGCCGACGATCCGCAGCGTTGTTGGTGGCCGCCCTCTCGGCCTTTCCCGCCAGCCGCGCCGCGGCGGCCCCCCTGCCCTCCGACAAGGTCGCCGAGCCCCCCATCATGGGCGGGCCGGGCGACGTCGAATACCTGCGCAAGATCCACGCGCACGTGCACAAGCGCTGGACCGACAACTTCCTCGCGCTCATCGGCCAGAACCTCGCGCTCGGAAATCCGCTCAACGACGCCGCTCGCGTCGCCGAGGCCGACGTCGTGATCTCGCCCGCGGGCCAGCTGGTTTCCGTCGCCATCACGAAGGGCTCGGGCTTCGCCGGGTTCGACGACGCCATCCCCGAGGTGCTCAAGGACAGCGTGCCGTTCCCGACGTCGCCGCAGGCCTCACGCTCCGACGACGACAACCTGCACCTGCACTGGGTCTTCGCGCGCGACGAGCGGCGCTGCTCGGGCGTCACGATCCTCCACATCGACGACCCGCTCGAGATCGCGATCCCCAAGCTCATGAAGGCGGCCCGGCGCGACGAGATCGTCGCGCGCATCGTCGCTGCGCGCGCGAGCGGCACGCACGCCGAGCCCGCGGTGACATCGCTCGCCCACGAGTGGTTGCGCGGCGCCGGTAAGGAGTCGTGGGTCACCGTGAAGATCGCGGGCGCGCTGGCCAGCCGCGGCGACGCCGACGCGATCGCCTTTCTCAAGACCGTCGTCACGAAGCCCGCCGACGCGCGCGCCGCCGGCGCGATCCTCGCGGCCGACAAGGTCGCGATCTGTCCGCTCGTCAAGGCCGGTCTCGAGGGCGCGAACCCCGCCGAGCAGCTGACGGCCGCGAATGCGCTCGCGACGTCGAGCGAGACGGCCTGCGTGCCGGGGCTCGTCAAGATGCTCGAGAACCCCAAGCTCAAGGCCGAGGCGCGCGCCGCCGCCGCGACGGCCCTCGGTCCCGTCGACGACGACGCGGCCCGCGCCGCGCTCGCGACGGCCGCCAAGGACGACAACGTCGCCGTGCGCGCCGCGGCCTCGCTCGCGCAGATCCGACCCAACGCGGGGCGCGCCAAGATGCTCTCCATGGTTCGCCTCCTCAAGGAGCCGGCAATCGAGCTGCGCGTGGCCGGCTGCGCCGGCGTCGTGCGCGCGGGCGGCGACAGCGACTTCGACGATCTCTATATGCTCTTTCGCGACACCGACCCGCGGCCCGCCGAAGCGACGCTGCGCGAGCTCGACACGCTGCGGAGCGAAGAGGCCACGAAGATGATCGCGAAGCTCATGCGGCGCCCGCTCGTTCCCGTGCAGCGCCTCGCGGCCCAGCTCCTCGTCAAGCGCCACGCGAAGAGCACCTTCGCGGCCTTCGGCGCCTTCCTCGAGCCCCCGTCGAGCGACCCCGAGCTTCGCGGCATGGGCCTCGTGGCCGCCGACGACGCCAAGCTGGCGAGCCTCGCGGCCGACCCCAAGATGGGCCCGTGGGTCTACCGCGCGCGCCTCGCGCGCGGCGAGCGCGACCGCGCCGCCGACTGGCTGCTGGCCGCCCTCCCCACCATGCCCCCCGCCACGCAGGCTGACGCCATGGTCGAATGGCTCGCCACCGCCGAGCCAGCGATCGCCACCGCGAGCAAAGGGCGGCGCTAAGAGGCGAACGTAGCGTGGCTTCGCCACGCGGAGCGAGGGGGGACCGGGGGCCTGCGAGCGGCAGCGAGCCAGGCTCCCGTCAAGCCGTCACTTGGGTGACCGGAACGGGGCCGCGGTCGAGTAGGCCGCGGCCGTTCGTCGCGATGATCTTGCGGTACCACTCGAACGAATCCTTGGGGATGCGCTTCTGGTTCGCGTAGTCGACGTAGACCATCCCGAAGCGCTGCTTGTAACCGTCGGCCCACTCGAAGTTGTCGAGCAGCGACCAGGCGTAGTACCCGCGCACTGGCACGCCGTCCTTGATGGCGCGCGCGAGCTCGAGCAGCACGCGGTGCATGTAGTCGACGCGCTGGGGATCGTGGACCTTACCGTCGAGGAAGACCTGATCGCGCGTCGACAGGCCGTTCTCGGTGATCGTGATGGGCAGCTTGTAACGCTCCCAGAAGAAGCGCGGGCCCCAGTACAGCGCGCCTGGCGTGATGGGCTGCCAGTCGACGCCCGAGCGCGGGTAGCCGGGTGGAAAAGGGACGTGCTCCGGCTTGCCGCCTTTGCCCATGCGATAGCTCTCTGCCTTGTAGATGTTGAGGCCGAGATAATCGAGCGGCTGCTTCATCTCGTCGAGGTCGCTCGCCTTGATCTTCGGCATATCCTTACCGTAGTAGGTCAGGCCGTCCTCGGGGTACCTGCCGAAGACCACGGGATCCGTCCACCAGGCGTTGCACCACTCGCCGCGGTTGTCGACGGCGAAGATCGCCTGGCGCGCCGCCTCGAGATCGCCCGCGCCGTCGCCCGCGGGCTGCGTGATCTGCGCGGCCAGCACGTAGCCGACCTTGGCTCCCTTGACGTGGGCGCGCAGGGCCTGGACGGCCTTGCCGTGCGCGCGCATCGAGTTGTGCGCGGCCAGCAGGTACTCCGGAAACTTCAGCTTGTCGCCGGGCGCGTGCACGCCCTCGAGCAGCGCGAGCCCGATGTAGCACTGGGGCTCGTTCTGCGTGGCCCAGGTCTTCACGCGGTCGCCCAAGCGGTCGGCGATGATCGCGACGTAGTCGGCGAACCAGTCGGCGGAGTCACGGTTGAGCCAGCCGCCCCGCTCGTACAGCGCCTGCGGGTAATCCCAATGAAACGCCGTGCAGAGTGGCTCGACGCCGTTGAGCAAGATCTCGTCGACGAGGCGGTCGTAAAAATCGAGGCCCTTGTCGTTCACGGCGCCCGCGCCGCTCGGGAGGATGCGCGGCCAGGCGACGCTGAAGCGATACGAGCGCGCGCCGAGCTGCTTGAGCAGCGCAAGGTCTCCCTTGTACCGGTGGTAGTGGTCGCAGGCGACGTCGCCCGTGTGCCCCTCGAAGACGGAGCCCTTCTTCTTGCAGAAGACGTCCCAGATCGACTGGCCCTTGCCGTCTTCGTTCGCGGCGCCCTCGATTTGGTAGGAAGCCGTCGCCGCGCCCCAGACGAAGTCCTTGGGGAAGAGGTCCCCGCCTTTGCCCGCGTCTTTCAAAGTCTCTTTCTTGGACCCCTTGTTCGCGGCCTTGGCCGCCGTGGCGGCTGCCACGCTGACAGCGGAGACGCCGAGAAACTTCCTCCGGCTCACGCCCCCGGCGACACGCTTACTCATCTTGCCTTGTGTATCACGCGGCACCAATGGCCGTGATTCGTTCAAAGGTGCCTGGTTGCAACACCTTCGAGGTGTCGCTGTCGACGCGCCGCGGGGCCCGAATTGGCCTTTGCCGAGCCCTTCCGGGTCGCGCAAAATCAACGAATACTCGCGGTGAGGTCCCCATGAACGCGCGCCGGCCGGCCCATCGACCGGCCTGCCGCTCGCGCTCGGAGCCGCCTAGCTCTTGTCAGGCGCCTGCGGCGACCGCACGTTGAAGGTGCCGGGCGCGGACGGCGGCGGTCGACCCGGTGCCGCGGGCGATGGAGCGGGTGGCGCCGCGGCGGGCACGACCGGGAGCGGCACGGGCGTCGCCGGCACGACCGGCGCCGCTGGCACCACCGGCGCCGCGGCGGCCAGTGGTGGGCTCGGTGGACATAGTGGCGCGGGCTCGACCGGAAAAGGCGGCGCCGGCGGCTCCCAAGGCGTGCGGCCCGTGTCCCGCTCCCCTGTGCAAGCAAGGCTACATGAGCGTCGTCGACGCCGCCATGTCCTGCTGCCCCGTGTGCAGACCGATCGACTGCCGCGCGGTCGGCTGCGCCGACCCGAAACGTCCCGCGGGAAACCGTCTCGAGACGCCGCCCGGAACCTGCTGTTCGGTGTGCGTGGCCGGGCCCTCCGAGGCGTGCAACAAGGGGCAGCAGAGCTATCAGAGCCTCCGGGAGCAGCTCATCCAGAAGTACAACTTCTCGCCCTGCAAGCTCGATTCGGACTGCACGCTCGTGGTCGAGCAGAACGCCTGCGTGAGCGACTGCGGCACGGCCATCTTCGCGGCGGCGGCGCTCGACTTCGAGAGCAACTCGAAGAGCGCGTCCGTGGACTGTGCCAGTTGCCCATCGCCGGCAATCCCGCCCTGCGCTGCCTTGGTTGCCCTCCGCTCGAACGGCCAGTGCGGTACCGGCAGCCCCTGACGCGCAGCACCAGCGGATGGCCCGTCGGGCCGCCCCCCTTCCGTACGCACAATGCGTGCACATATTGCCGGCATGCATGGATTCATTCTCACCGTCACTCTCGCACTGTCCCTCTTGCCTTCGTTGGCCCAGGCCCGTTTCTACCGTGGGCCGTACGAGGCGCCGCCTCCGCCGCGGTCCGAGATCGTCCGCGAGCGCCATGGGTACGTTTGGGTGGGCGGCCACTACGGCTGGCGCCACAACCACTATGTCTGGTCCCGCGGCCACTACGTCCGCGAACGGCCGGGGTGGGGCTGGCGTGAAGGCACGTGGGAGCACCGCGACCGCGACTACGTCTGGCGCCCCGGACACTGGGAAGAGCGCTGACGACTCTCGGCGCGACGGGACCGAGGTGGCGCGTGCGTCAGCGTTCGCGCCGCCCGCGCGCGGCTTCGATGAGGGCGCGCGCCTTCGCGCTGCCGATCTCGTCGGGCTCGTCGCTCACCGGCTCGCCTGACGAGAACACCACTGCGCCCGGGAGCGCCTCGGCGATGGGCGCCGCGGCCCGCAGAGCCTGCAGGGCGCGGCGCTCGCGCGCCTCGGTGGCGAAGCGATAGACGACGGCGCCGGTGGCATCGAGATCGATCTCTCCGCCTAGGGCCCGCACGGCCGCCTCGACCTCGGCCGTGACGGAGCCAGCATCCTTCACCTCGGCCGCCGCCACCCAGGCGCGGCGCGCCGCCGCGGGCGACAACTCGGCCACGCCACCCGCCTCGGCGAGCACGAGGCGCATGAGCGCGAGGCGGCCGTTCTCGGCGGCGATCTCGGCATTCTGTCGTCGGCGGCGCAGGAGCCGCCGCGCGGGAAGCAGGAAGAGCCCGGTCGAGAACACGAGCGGGACCCAGCCGAGGAGCATCGGGACGCCGTGGGCGGCGACGAGCGGCGGCGCGTCGGGGCCGAGCGCGGCCACGAGGCGCGCGTGCTCGACGATCTGGAAGACGCGCTCGACGGTGATCCCGGCCGAGACCGCGACGCCGCTCACCATGAGGTTGAACCCGTTCAAGACACCGAGGAGCAGGTTCGTCGAAGCGCCGTTGCCCGTGAGCGGCGGCACGACACGACGCTCCGACCACGCGGGACGCGGCGACAAAGTGCCCCCGCCTCGACCCGCGGTCGTGCGCAGCGCCTTGAACACGTAGACGATGGCGCCGTCCTCGCTGACCTGGATGTCGCCGTCGTAGTCGACGACGAGCCGCAAGAGGTCGCGCTCGGCCGACTCCCGATCGCCGCCCGTGACGCGCATGAGGTCGCCCGGGCCCACGCGGCCGTCCTGGCGCCGAATCTCGTCCAGCACGCGGCGCTCGCGTTCGCGCGGGTCCTCGACCTCGGGCGGCGGCCCGAAGACGAAGCGGTTCACGCGCTCATAAAAGGGCAACCCGCGCTTGCGACGCCGGCCGCCCCAGATCCAGCGCGGTTCGCGGCCCCAGTTGATGGGCGAGAACGGATGGAAGGTCCAGTAGAGCGCCTCGACGATCACGTCGAGAACGCCCACGAGCGCGTCGCCGATGCCGTCGCCCTCGCGCGAGCTCGCCATGGCCACCGCGACGGCCACGAAGATTACGGCGTAGCTCACGAGCACGACCGAGACCCACGCGCGCACGACGAAGCGCCCCACGCTGGCGAGCGCGCGGCCCGTGGCCCGCAGCGCGCGCGTGAGCCCGCCCGGCTGCGGCGGCGCCACGAGCCCACGCGGAAACGAGTAGAGCAGCTCGCCCGTCTCCGTGGCCTTGAGCTGTCCGCCCCGCTCGCTCGCGAGCCAGCGCAGGCCGACCTCGGCGTCGCGGAGCGCGAGGCCTCCTCGCGCCGCCCCATCGGCGACCGTCAGGTCGCCCCGGAAGCCGGCCAGTCGGGGCTCGATGATCGCCGCGGCGCCACGCGCGCTCAGTGG
>DATKFB010000126.1:0-4853 GCA_035544435.1 Polyangia bacterium | reverse complement strand
AGAGCTTTCGTCGGCTTCATCAGTGAACGTCTCCCCAGTAGATGTTGCACCCGAGCAGGATCGAGAGATATCCGTGATAGCCCGGCGAGACCCAGGTGGGCGCGAGCGGCTGGACGTCGTACCAAGGCGAGAGCCACTTGGCCTCGACGACGAGACCCGCGCGCCGCCCGACGCGCAACTCGGCGCCCGCGAGGGGGCCCGCGAGCACGCGCGTGCGGGTCGTCACGAGCGTCCCCGCGTCGGCACCCACGTAGAGGAGGTGGCGGTGGAACGCGCCCACGCGCCAGGCGGCCAGGGCCGACACCTGCGGACCCACGCGCACCTCGGAGAAGTCCGTCAGCAGGTGCAGCGCGCCCGCGAGCGTCAGCGTGGGGACGAATCCGCCCTCGCGCACGACGGGATGAAAGGCGGCGCCGGGCTCGACGTGCAGGTCGCCGTACGCGGCGGCAGTCAAGTCGGCGCGCGCGTAGACGTCCCAGCGCTCGCTGGCTCCGTAGCCCGCGCCGGCCACGAGGATGGGCGCAGCGACGGGCGCGCCAGAAAGCTCGACGACGGGTCCGCCCAGCGAGGCCTGTCCCACGGCGTTGCCGCGTCCGAGCGGCCGCGCGAAGTGACTCGTGGCGCAAGACGCCGCGGCGACGAAGGCCAGCGCGTACAGGGTGGCTCGCACGGGCTCGAACCCGCCTCCACGCGCGCCGCGGGCCATGGCCCGCGCAGTCTATCACCGCGCCGCAGGCTGCCGCTCGACGGTCATTCGCGCTAACATCGCCCGCTCCCCCATGGGTGATGGCGAAGCTGAACAGATCGTCTGGGAGAGCGATCGGATAGAGGCGCTCGGCGGCGGCCTCATCGCGGCGGCGAGCGCCGCCGGCATGGGCGTGTGCCTCGTCTCCATGCAAAATCCGCGGCGGGTCGTGTACATCAGCGACCGCGGCGCCGAGATCCTCGGTCATGCGCGCGCGGAGATCCTGAGCCGCCCGGCCGTCGACTTCCTCGCGCCCGACGAGCGTGCCGCGCGCGACGCCACCGGCCCGCGCGTGCGCGACGACGACCGCCCGCAGTTCACCGAGGTCGTCGTCAAGCGAGCCAACGGTGAGGAGGTGCCCGTCGAGGTCGCGGCCGCCCCGATCCGGCTCGACGGCGCGCCCGGGCTCATCGCGCTCATGCGCGACGTCACGACGAGGCGCCGCTCGCTGGAAGCACTCGAGCGCTCGGAGCGCCGCTTCCGCCAGCTCATCGAGCTCGCGCCCGACGCCGTGTGGATCAACGACGGGCGTCGCCTCCTCTTCGCGAACCCGACGGCGGCGCGCATGCTGAAGTACGACAGCGTCGAGGCGCTCCTCGCGACCGACCCGCGTGAAATCGTCGCGCCCGAGGACCACGGGGTCATGCGCGAGCGGACGCAGGACATGTTCCGCACGGGCGTTCCGTTGCCGCCCCGCGACTACCGCACGAGGCGCAGCGACGGCACGTGGATAATGGCCGAGGTCCAGTCGATGCCAATCGAGTGGGAGGGCACGCCCGCGATCCTGGGCTTCGCGCGCGACGTCACCGGCCGCAGAGAGATGGAGGCCCGGCTCGCGCAATCCGAGCGGCTCGCGGCGCTGGGCACGCTGCTCGCGGGCATCGCGCACGAGATGAACAACCCGCTCGCGTACACGCTACTCGGCATCGAGGATGCCATCGCGCAGCTCGACCGGCTCGCCGCGCCCGCCGAGGACGTCGCGAAGCTGCGCGAGTCGCTCGAGAGCGCCGTCCACGGCGCGACGCGCGTCGCGGCCATCATCGGCCAAATCCGCGCCAGCTCGCGCCCAGAGGTCGAGGAGCGAGGGCCCGTCGACCTGCGCGGCGTGCTCGAGTCGGCGCTGCGCGTGACGCACAACGAGCTGCACCACCGCGCGCGCCTCCTGACGAGCATCGCCGACGTCCCACCCGTCCTCGGGAGCGCGCAACGCCTCGAGCAGGTGTTCCTCAACCTGCTCGTCAACGCCGTGCAGGCCCTGCCCGACGGCCGCGCCGAGAACGAAATCGGCGTCACGCTGCAGTCGACGTCCAAGGGCGAGGTCGTCATCGAGGTGAGCGACAACGGCCCCGGGATCCCAGCCGAGGTCCGGTCGCGCATCTTCGATCCGTTCTTCACGACGAAGCCCGTGGGACTGGGCCTCGGGCTCGGCCTCTCGATCTGCCACGGCATCGTCATGCACCACGGCGGCACGATCACGGTCTACAGCACGCCCGGCCGCGGCTCGACCTTCCGGGTCGCGCTGCCGGCGCTCGCGACGGCGGCGGCCGCGTGGCCGGGCGCGCCGGTCACGACGCCCACGACGACCGGCGTGCCTGCGGGCCGGCGCCGCGTCCTCGTCATCGACGACGAGCCAGCTCTCTCGACGATGATCCGCCGCGTGCTCGCCAAGGACTGCGACGTCGATCTCGCGGGCGACGCGCGCGAGGGCTTGGAGCGCCTCGACGGACCCGACGGCTACGACGTCATCCTGTGCGACCTCATGATGCCGGACATGACCGGCATGGATCTCTTCGCCGAGGTCGCGCGGCGCCACCCGGGCATCGAGCGGCGCTTCGTCTTCATGACGGGTGGCGCCTTCACGCCGCGCGCCACCGAGTTCCTCGCCAAGGTCGAGAACCGCCGCCTCGAGAAGCCGTTCGAGACCGCCGTGCTCAAGGCCACCGTCGCCCGCGACGACTGAGGGCTCGTTCCAATCATTCCAACAAGAGAAGATTTCGTCCCCCCGTGGCCTCTTCGTCGAGGGCATCCGCCTCGGGCGCGCCCACGCGCTCCGGCGACGCGGCGGGCAGCCTGAGCACCACCTCGGTCACGCCGGCGCCGACGACGGCGACCGCGTCGACGGCGTCCCGGCCCCGCGCGGCGCGAAGCGCGATCACCTGACCTGGCCGCCGCTGGAGCACCTGCGGGAAACCGCCGCCCGAGCTCGTGCCCATCTCGCCGCGAAGCTCGTCTCCCCTCAGCGTCCACGCGAGCGTGGCGCCGTCGACCTGGCCGTTGGCGGCGTCCACGACATAGACGACGAGGGCGGCGGGGGTCACGGCGCAGGGTGGCGCGACGCACAAGGAGGCCGGATCGCCCGAGAGCGGTAAGGTCGCGAGGGCGCTCTCTCGGCGCGTCCCGCTCGACGCGACGACCGTGATGGGCCCCGTTTCGGGAAGGGCGGCGGCGACGAACGTGCAGTCGGCTTCGTTCACCTCGGCGTCTCCGCCCTCCGCGTCATCGGGACCCGACCACCGGACCACGACGCCCGCGCAGCCCGGGCCGCCCAGCGCCCCGACGGCGCCCAGCAGCAGCGGAGCACGCGCGAGCGCGACCTCGACGACGGTCGCGCCGGTCGGAACGTCGTCGACCCGCGAGGTCCGCATCCCCGGCGCCTCGATCCGGAGATCGTAGCGCCCCGGCTCGAGGTCGACCGCCGACAAGACGCCCGGAGGCCTCTTCCCTTCCCCTTCGTCCGCCTCGTCGTCTTCGCCGAGAGAAATCCAGCCGTCGTCTGCGTCTTCGGTCGGCTCACCGCGGCGGCGGGCCGACACGTCCACCGCGTCGAGCGCGATTCCGTGGGGGCCGCTGACGTGGACGCGCAGAAGGCCCGCCGGCGCGGGCTCGGGCGGCCGCGCTGGGCCTGGCGGACGAGCCGCCCGGACGACCGCGGTCATCGGACGCGGCGGCGCGGGCGCGTCCTCGACCTCGGGGACGGGCGGCGGCCGTCGCGCGCGCGCCTTGCGATGTTCGACGACGACCGTCGTGGCAAACGCCATGACGCCGACCAGCAACAAGGCCGACGCCGCGAGCAGCGGGTGAACCTTCATACGCCCTCCTGACCTGCCCTTCAGACGAAGGACAACGGCCCGGGGATCTGGTTCCCGCGCGAATCCTTCTGGGACGGGCGTTTGGCCCGGCCCGCCGCCTCCGGGCTGCTAGACTGCCCGACCCGTGAGCCGCAAGAACTCCCCCACGACCGTCCTCGGCGGACGGCGCCCCGCCGACGAGCCCGACTTCATCGTCGTCAAGGGCGCCCGCGAGCACAACCTCTGCATCGACGAGCTGCGCATCCCCAAGCGGTCCCTCGTCGTCTTCACGGGCGTCTCGGGCTCGGGCAAGTCGTCGCTCGCGTTCGACACGCTCTACGCCGAGGGGCAGCGCCGCTACGTCGAGTCGCTGTCGTCGTACGCGCGCCAGTTCCTCGGCCAAATGGAGAAGCCGAAGTACGAGCAGCTGCGCGGCCTGTCACCCACGATCGCCATTGAGCAGAAGTCGGCGTCGTCGAACCCGCGCTCGACGGTGGGCACCGTCACCGAGATCTACGACTACCTGCGCGTGCTCTACGCGCGCGCGGGCGAGCAGCGCTGCCACCTGTGCGGCGGCGCCGTCGCGGCACGCTCGGCCGCCGAGATCGTCGACGAGCTGCTGACGCTGCCCGCGAAGACGCGCGCGACGCTCATGGCGCGCAAGTCCGAGAACCGCAAGGGCGAGTTCCGCGAGGTCTTCGAGGAAGCGCGCAAGGCGGGCTTCGCGCGCGTGCGCATCAACGGGCTCATCCAGCGCCTCGAGGACGTCACCGCCCTCGACAAGAAGAAGAAGCACACGATCGAGATCGTCATCGACCGCGTGAGCATCGACGCGGGTGAGCGCGCGCGCCTCACGGACTCGGTCGAGACGGCCGTCAAGGTGGGCGGCGGATCGGTGCTGGTCGCGGTCGAAGGCGAAGCGCGCGAGCGCGCCTACAGCGAGGCGCGCGCCTGCCCCGACTGCGGGGTCGGCCTGCCCGAGCTGTCGCCGCAATCGTTCTCGTTCAACAGCCCGCTGGGCATGTGCGTCGACTGCAACG
>DATKFB010000125.1:0-10504 GCA_035544435.1 Polyangia bacterium | reverse complement strand
CCCGAGTCCTGGCGCGTGGGCGCGTTGTGCGCCGTCGCTTCGGGGCGCGTGGAGGCGCCCAACGAGCGCGTGTCCCCGCTCGTGCTCGGACGGTCATCGGAGGCCGCGGCCGCGACCTCTTGAAGCTCGATGTCCAGGCTCCCGAGCTCGACCGCGATGCTCGGGTCGCTGGCCGTTCCGGCGTCGGCGGCGGGCGGCCTGGCGCCGTCGCGAGCGCTCAGCGTCTCGAGCCAGCGCTTGAGCGGCGCCGGCCCGCCCGGCTGTCCGAGCTTGAGGAGGACGGCGTCGATGCGGTCGGCCATCTGCTCGGCGCTCTGCCAGCGCTTGGCCACGTCGGCGCGCAGCGCGCGGTTGATGATCCGCTCGACGTCGGGGTTCAAGTCGCGCACGAGGGTGGAGGGCTTCTCGGGGCGCGCGCGTCGCACCTGCATGATCACGTCGAGGTCCGTCTGGCCATCGAACGGCTTGCGACCCGTGACGAGCAGGTAGAGGAGGCTCCCCACCGAGAAGAGGTCCGAGCGGGCGTCGAGCGGCCAGCCCCGCGACTGCTCCGGAGACATGTACGCGAACTTGCCCTTGATGACGCCCGTGGCGGACTTCTCGCTCTTGCCGACGGCCTTGGCGATGCCGAAGTCCGCCAGCTTGACCTCTCCCTGTTGGCTCAAGAGCACGTTCTGGGGCGTGACGTCCCGGTGCACGATGCGCAGCGGCTCGCCGTTTCGCGTGCGCGTGTGGACGTAGGCGAGCCCGCGGCACAGAGCGCCCACGACGCCCAGGACAAGCGGCATCGGCAGCTTCAGCTTCGCCTTCAGCGCGCGCCGCCGCACCTGCTCGAGGCTCCACCCGTCGACGAACTCGAGCACGAGGAAGTACTGCTCGCCGGACTTGCCGAGGTCGAGCACCTGGACGAGGTTGCTGTGGTTCAGCGTCGAGGCGATGTGCGCTTCGTCGACCAGCATGCGCACGAAGCTGGTGTCCTCGGCCAGCGCCGGCAGGATGCGTTTGAGCACGACGGCCTTCTGGAAGCCCTCCTCTCCCTTCTGCAGCGCCAGGAAGATTTCGGCCATCCCGCCGTGGGCGATCTTGCTGACCACGTGGTATCGCGTGCCGCGCGGCATTCGCCCCGGAGGATACTCGCTACGCCGCTTGTCGGCGCGGCCGGGATCAGGAACGCGTGAGCCATTCGCCTGGCGCAGATGAAGTCGCGCCTGACCTGCTGGATGCGGTCGCGGGAATGGCGCCGGTTGCCGAAGGTGCCGAGACGGCGGCGGTGGACATTGCTGTTCGTGGTCCCAATCTGCTTCGTCAACCTTGTGATTCGCCGAAACGGGATCGAGGCCGCAAGTAGCGGCCGAATCCTTGCAACACGACTCCGAAGATGCGACTCCCGGCAATTGGGGTCAGCGCCGCTTGGCGCCAGAACGGGTTCCGATCGGCGGCGCGAGTCACGGTCGATGCGGGCGCGGGCAGATCTTCGTCCCGAGCAGAAAGGCGGCCGCACCCACTTACCAGGGCGCTGTCAGGAGGCGCAGTGCCGTGAGGCCGGGCACACGTCCCGGTTCTGGGATTCGCAGCAGATGGCGCTCGCCGAGGACCGACCGGCTCTTCTCGTTTGCGCTCTCGCGTGCGTGGTCGGCAAGCACGGTGATCAGGAGCGAGAGTACTCGCCGAACTACCAGGTCTGGCGACGCTGCGCGAACCAACGAAACGCCAAAGATCTCGCGTGAATCGAATTTTGGCGAACGACAAGATCCATCGAGAAGCCTGAACGGCTGCCGCCCATCACGACCGAAACAACAATCACCCACGGCCGGAACGTCTTCATGAGATCTCCCTGGTCGGAACGTTCTTCGAATGAGATGCCAGCCACGGGAAGGGGCAGTGTGGTCCTGCAGGGCGTCTGAAGCCAGAATCGCCATCGGATAGGCGCGCGACGCTACGGCGCTCGGTGCGCGCGGCGGCGCTTGCGGCATCGCGTGAACAGCATGAGGCTCGCGAGGCCGAGCGCGACGAGCGCCGAGCGGGCTCTTGCGCCCGCGGTCTCCGCGCCGGCGGCGAGCGAGCAGTCGCACCCGCTGCTCGACGTTCCACCATCGTGAGGAAGGTCGCGCCTTGAGCGCCTCGCCCACGTAGAGCGACACGAGCAGCAGCGTGACTACCGCCGCGATGTTCACCGACAGGAGCAGGTCGAGCAGCGGCGTCGGCAGTGGCACGATCATCATGGCGACGATCGCGACGACGACGCCAGCCAGGAGGAGGTCCGCGTGCCGCACGAGGAGGGCGCGGGGGTCGCCGCCCTTGCCTTCGCTCGAAGTCACCATCCTGTCCCCCGCCACGCGCTCGGCATAAACATAGGTCATTGCGACGTCAAGGACGTGCGTTCATCCAAGCCACGGGAGGCGCGGTGAGGGCGCGGCGAAGCCGCGGGGGGTAGGGCGGGGTGGCGCGGTCCTGAAATGCCGCGCCGGCTCGCCTTACGAAAGGGGGGTGGGCCCGCGGGAGGGGCAAAGCCCGTCCCGCGCTCAGACCATCCAGCGCGGCAGTCGGTCGCGCAGGGCCTGGTCGAAGCCGAGGACGCGGCCGGGAGGCGCGACGACGAACAGCACGAAGATCGCGCCCATGAGCAGGGCGTTGCCGGGCGGGACCGGGCCCTGGCCGGCGCCGAAGGCGAAGGCGAAGAGCATCGCCGCGCCCAGGAAGGCCGACAAGCGCGTCAGCAGGCCGAGCACCATCGAGGTGCCGATGACGAGCTCGCCCGTCGTGACGAGCGTGCCGAAGATCTTCGGGTGCGCGCGCGCCGTCTGAATGACGGGCAGGAAGAACGCGTAGGTCTTGTGCGCGTCCACCCAGCCGTCGAGCGTGTGCAGGATGGGCGTGCCGTGCAGCCAGTCGCCCTGGAACTTGCTCCAGCCCTCGAGCACGAGGATGAGCCCGCAGAACAGCCGCAGCGGCACGAGGTAGGCGAGCGGGATGCGCTCGTTCATGCGCGGCACACTAGCATGTTCGACATGTTAACGTGCGCGGCGTGACGGACACGAAGCGCCCCACGAGCCCCGCCGCCGAGGAGATCCTCGGCCTCTACTTCCCCGTGCTCGACCACGGCTTCGTGTCGCTGGTCGACTACATGGGCACCGACGAGTGCATCGAGCGCGCCGCGCGCGTCAGCTACGGCTACGGCACGCGCAAGCAGAGCCTCACGCGCGGCCTCCTGCGCTATCTGCGCCGCCACAAGCACACGACGCCGAGCGAGATGGTGGAGCTCAAGTTCCACTGCTGCATGCCCATCTTCATCGCGCGCCAGTGGATCCGCCACCGCACGGCCAACGTCAACGAGTACTCGGGGCGCTACTCGCTCATTCCGATGCTCTTCTACACGCCCGACGCCGCGCAGCTCCAGACGCAGAGCCGCCAGAACAACCAAGGCCGCAGCGGACAGGCCGTCACGGACGACGTGCACGCCGAGGCCGTGCGCCGCTGGACGGAGATCCGGCGCGCCAGCACCGAGACCTACGAATGGATGACGGCCGGCGAGATCGCGCGCGAGCTCGCGCGCATCGACCTGCCGCTGTCGACGTATACGCAGTGGTACTGGAAGATCGATCTACACAACCTGCTGCACTTCCTGACCCTGCGCGTGGACCCGCACGCCCAGTGGGAGATCCAGGAGTTCGGGCGCGTCATGGCCGGCATGCTCAAGCGCGTTGCGCCGCTGTCTTACGAGGCGTGGATCGACTACGACGTCTGCGGGGCGCACGTGTCGCGCATGGAGCTCGACGCCATCCGCGCGCTTATCGCCGTCGACGGTGGGGGCGTGCGCGCGCCCGGCGGCGCGCTCGCCAAGGAGGCGCTCGCCGAGCGCGGCCTCTCCAGGCGCGAGATCGAGGAGCTGCTCGCCAAACTGGCGCCGCCGCGCGCCGTGCGCGACTTCGAGCTCGACGTCGCGAGCGCCAAGCCGGCTGAGCACTTCGCGGCGCGCTTCGCGGACGCCGTGCCCAAGGCCGATCGGGCTTCGGCGTCGCCCGCGCCGTCGGACGGACAGTGACCGCGGTTGGTCCGCAGCCGCTGAGCCGACGTTAGCTGAGCGGGTTGTGCAGCGAGACGCCGAGGCCGGCGAGCTCGTGCACGTTGCGCGTCACGAGGACGAGACCGTGGTGCGCGGCCGTCGCGACGACGAGCAGGTCGGCCTGCGGTCGCGTCCGGCGGCGCGCGGGGCCGGAGAGGGGGCCAACAATCCGCGACGGCTGCGGTAGGCTCGGCCGTCGTGTCCGAAGACAGCTCCGCCGAGGCCTCCCGCGAGGAGGTCTCCGTCGAAATCCCTCTCGAGGAAGAGCGACACCTCGCGCGCGTCCTGCAGAGCCTGGCCGCCTACGTCGGGGCCCTGCCTCGGCCCGGCGAGGCGCGGCAGGTAACCTCGCGGCAGGCTGCGGCGGCCAGCGCGGCCGCGCGGCGGGCGTACGACGAGGAGCTCGTGTCTCTGCGCGACGAGATCGGCGAGGCGCGCCTCGAGGACGTGCCGGCCCTCGTCGCCCAGATGGAGCGCCTCCAGATGGTGGGCATGACGCGCGCCGATCTGCAGACGATGCTCGTCGATCCCGCGTCGCCCTACTTCGGGCATCTGCGCCTGCGCGAGGAGATGCGCGGTCGCGTCGTCGAGCGCGACGTCTTCATCGGCCGCGCCACGTACGTCGACGCGAGGAGCCGCGTCAACATCGTCGATTGGCGGCACGCGCCGGTGAGCCAGCTCTTCTACCGGTACACGGAGGGCAGCGACTACGAAGAGACCTTCGGCGACCGCGAGGTCGAGGGCGAGATCGTGGCCCGTCGCACGCTCACGATCGAGGACGGCGTGCTCGTACGCGTCGCGAGCCCGCAGGGCGTCTGGGTGCGCGCCGGAGGGGCGCGCGACGGCGCCTGGGTCTCGCGTGACGTCCCCGTGCACGCGCTCGCGGGCGGCGAGCAGACGGGCGCGCGGCCGGGCCGCGTCGCGCCCAAGCGCGGCGTGCTCGGCGCCGGGACGACGGGCACGCAGGCGCTCGATCGGCACCTCCCCGAGATCGCCGCGCTCATCGACCCGCGCCAGTTCGACCTCATCACGGCGCACGGGTCAGGCGTCGTCGTCATCCAGGGCGGCGCGGGCAGCGGCAAGACGACCGTCGGCCTGCACCGACTCGCCCACCTCGCCTACGCGTACCCGAGTCAGTACCCGCCCGCGCGGCTGCTCGTCGTGACGTACGGCGCGGCGCTGGCCGCCTACATCGGTGAGGTGCTGCCATCGCTCGGCGTCTCGGGCGTCCGCGTGCTGACCTTCGCGGCCTGGGCCGAGCGCGAGCTGCGCGCCGCCATTCCGTGGCTGCACGCCGAGATCGTCGACGAAGCGGCGCCGGCCGTGACGCGCGTCAAGAGCCACCCGGCGCTCTTGCACGAGCTCGAGCGGCTCGCGGCGACCTACGGGGGCAAGCGCGGCTCGCGCGGCGTCGTCGAGCTCTGGGCCGACCTACTCACCGACCGGACACGCCTCCTCGCGCTCCTGCGCGACGCCGAGGAGATGCCGATCTCGGAGCGCGATATCGTCGACGCGCACCGGATGATGGTCGACCGCGTCGCCGCGATCGTCGCGCGCGACCCGCGCGATCGGCCGCCCGAGCCCAAGCCCAAGAAGAAGCCCTCTCGCAAGAGCGCGGACGGCGAGGCGCCCAAGGGCGCGTGGGTCGAGATGGGTCTCGACCGGAAGCCTGGAGAGCGCACGGTCGACGCCGACCTTCCCGAGCACGTGCGCCGCGTCGAGGGCGCGCTCGGCGACGAGAACGACGACGACGTGCGCGGCGACACGGGCATCGACGGCCTCGCGACGGAGGACGACCGGCCCTTGCTCGATCTCGACGACGTCGCGATCCTGCTGCGTGCGCACGAGCTCCTGTGCGGCACCAAGCAGCCGCTCGCCCACGTCTTCGTCGACGAGGCGCAGGATCTCTCCCCGATGAAGCTGTCGGTGCTCATCGGGCGCACGGCGAAGCCGCAAGGCAAGTCCGGCAAGCGCTCCTCGCCCTCGATCACCTTGGCGGGAGACACCTCGCAGCGGCTCTTCCTCGACAACGGTTTCGGGGACTGGCGCGGCGTGCTCGGTCACGTCGCCCTCTCGCACGTGGCCATCGAGCCGCTGCGCATCGCGTACCGTTCGACGCGCGAGATCCTCGCGCTTGCGCGCGTGGCCATGGGCCCGCTCGCCGACGAGCTGCCGCTCGAGGCACCGCGCTCGGGCGCGCCCGTCGAGGCCTTTCGCTTCCCGGCCGCGGGCGCGGCCGTGGCGTTCCTCGGCGAGGCGCTGCGCGACCTGCACGCCCGCGAGCCGCGCGCGACGGTGGCGCTGTTGGCGCGCCACCCCGAGCAGGCCGATCGTTACTTCGAGGGCCTGCGCCGCGCCGAGGTCCCCGCGCTGCGCCGCGTGCGCGCCCAGGAGTTCTCATTCCGCCCTGGCGTAGAGGTCACGGACGTGCGTCAGGTCAAAGGCCTCGAGTTCGACTACGTCGTCATGCTCGACGCCAACGCCTCGAGCTACGGCCGAGACGACGAGTCGCGCCACCTCTTCCACATTGGCGTCACACGTGCCGCCCACCAGCTCTGGCTCGTTGCGACGGGCACGCCTAGCCCGCTCTTCCCGAAGGACTTGCTGCGGGACTGAGGCCGCGCCTCAAGGCAGGAAGGTGCCGGGCGCGTCGGGCTCGTGCCACCGGCGCGTCAGATCGAGCCACATCGCGAGCCCGCTGTACGGCGAATACCGCCGGTACCGCCGCGCGATCGCGGCGTCGAGGCCGGCCTTTAGCGTGCGGGGGTGGAGCTTGCGGTAGCGCGCGCGGCACCACGAGTCGAGGCCGAGGCGATCGTTGTGACCAAGCAGGCGCATGAGGTTGTCGGCGGCGTAGGGGCCGATGCCCACGATCGACCGCAGGCGCGCGTAGACGGCCTCCGAGGGAAGCGCGCCGCCCCGCAGGGGCTCGAGCTCGAGCTCGCCGCGCGCGACGCGCGTCGCGAGCGCCTTGAGATAGGGCGCGCGGTAGCCGGCGCGCACGACGTCGCGGAAGAAGGCCAGCGGCTTGTGGGCCAGCGCCTCGGCCGTCGGGAAGGCGCGCGCGCCGCCGGGCCCGCGCGCGCCGGCCTTCTCGACGAGGCGCCCGACCATGACGCGCGTGAGGCTCCACGAGCAGTTCGTCGTGCAGAGCATCTTCGTGACGTCCTCGAACACCGTGGGCGCGCGCATGAGCCGGCCGCCGCCCGCGTCGACGCACGCGACGAGCGCCGGCGCACGCGCGAGCGCGGCGCGCACGGGGGCGAGGTCCTGGTCGAGGCGCAACACGGCGCGCACGACGTCCGCGGCAGCGCTTTGCGCCTTCGCGCCGCGAGCGGACACCGAGGCGACGAGGCTCCGGCGTCCCGCCTTGCGTACCATGATGCTCACGACGTCCCCGAGCGCTTGGTACGCGAAACGCAACGTGCCGGCCTCCCGATCATAGGCGAACGGCGGCAGATCGAACCAGCCGTGGCTGCGCACCGTGCGATCGAAGGCGAAGTCCGACGGCGTCAGGATCTGGATCTCCGGCATGGCCGACCTAAGATACAAGCAACGCCATGCCGAAGAATGTGCAGCGGTCGATGGCGCTCGCAACCTGCGCCGCCGTGCTGCTGCTCGGCTTCTGCACCGAGCGCGTCGCGAGCGGCGATTTGGGCCCGCCTCCTCCGGCGTCAGAGGGCGACGCGAACGCGCCCAGCAAGACGTGCCTCGCGAGCCTGCGCGAGCGCGGTGTTGACTTCGTCGAGTGGCCCACGAAGGGCGTGCGCACGCCCGTTCGCCTCGTCGGCAGCAACCTCGGACCCCTGCGCCTCGTGCTCCTCGAGCGCAAGCCCGGCGGCGTCATGCCTGTCATGGACTGCGAGCTCGGGCGCGCGCTGCTCGATGCCGCGGGCGTCTTCCAGATGGCCGGTGTGCGAGACCTCTTCTTCTCGGGCATCTACGAGTACCGGCCGCGTCGCCATTCGAAGAAGCTCTCCGAGCACGCGCACGGCCTCGCCATCGACGTCCACCAGTTCGGGACCGCCGACGGGCGCGTGTTCGACGTCGAGCGCGACTTCGAGGCCGGCGTGGGCGATTGGGCCACGCGTGACCAGGTCGCGTGCGTCGGCGCGCCCGAGCGCGCCGAGGGCCGCACCTTGCGCGAGCTCGCCTGCGCGCTGCGCGTGAGCAGCGCCTTCCGCGAGATCATCACGGCCGACGACAACAGCGACCACGAGAACCACTTCCATATCGAGGCATTCCCCGACCCCCTCTCGCGCACGAAGTCGATCCTTTCGCACCACGAGCCGACCAACGACGACTGACGCGCGACGATCGATGCGCGCCCGGACCTAGATCGTAACGAGCTCGCGGACGACGAAGTTGCCGTCCTTGTCGACGCCGAGGCGGCCGCCCATGTGGTCGCGGTCGTGGCCCCAGAGCAGCAGCCAGTTTTCCTCGACGGCGCGGCGGAAGAGGGCGCGCTTAGTCTCGACGGTCCGCGCCGGATCGAGGTCGTAGGCCATAACCCAGGGCAGACGCGTGTGCACGGCCGTGGGCGCGACGTCGCCCAGGAAGAGGGCCTTTTCAGCCCCCGGCTCGTCCGCGCCGATGAGCACCGACTGGTGGCCGCGCGTGTGTCCGGGCGTGGGGACGACGCGCACGCCCGGCGCGAGCTCGGTCTCGCCGTCGACGATCTGCAGCAACCCGGCCTCGCCGAGCGGGCCGATGTTCTCGCCTAGGTAGCTCGCGCGGTTGCGCTCATGCGGGTGGGTTGCGTCCTCCCACTCGAGCCTTTGCACGACGTGCTTGGCGCGCTTGAATACGGGCTCGACCTTGCCGCCGGACGTGCGGCGCGTCGTGCCGCCGCTGTGGTCGAAGTGCATGTGGGTCATGACGACGGTGTGGATCGAGTCGGGCTCGACGCCCACCTCGCGGAGCGCGTCGCCTATCGAGCGGTCGTGGTCGATGCCGTAGATGTCCTTGAGCTTGGGCGGGAACTTGTCGCCGTTGCCGGTCTCGACGAGGATGCGCCTCGCGTCCGCGCCCGCGCCGACCTCGATGAGCAGGCACCGCGTCGTGTACTCGCAGCGGTTGCTCGCGTCGCACGAGACCAGCTTCGACCACAGCGTCTTGGGCACGACCCCGTGCATGGCGCCGCCGTCGAGGCGGAAGTTGCCGCCGTTGAGCATGGTGAGCCGAGCATCGCCGAGCGTCAGCATGCCGCTATCATGTCACGGCGCCGCGGGCGCGGCAGGTTCGGGCGCGCCCGCGCCCCGCGCCGGCGCGGGCGCGGCGACGCCGACCGGCGGGGCCGTGGCCTCGGGCGCCGCCGGCGCGGGCGCCGTCGCCGCCGGCGCGGGCGTCGTCGCCGCCGGCGGGGCCGCCGCTGGGTCCGGCGCCGTCGCGGGCAGCGCGGGGATGGGGACCGCCTCGGGCAAGCTGCCCGTGGATGCCTTGGCGGCAGCCACCGACGCGACCACCTGTCCCTTCGGCTTGTGGACGAGGAGCCAGTCGGCGACGCGGGCCACGTCGCCGAAGCGCGTGAGCTTGCCCTCGTTCGACAAGAACGACATGAAGTAGAGGCGCCCGTCGATCTTCGTGGCGACGACGAGGCAGTAGCGCGCGACGTCGTTGTAGCCGGTCTTGCCCGCGAGCACCTGGATGTTGCCGCGAGAGGCGGCGTGGTCCGTGTTGACGTACTTGATGGGCGCCTTACCCACGGGGTGAGCGTCGTACTCCACGCGCTGCGTGATGGGGCCGAGCATCGGGTGGTCCATGAGGGCGCGCAGCATTTTGATCGTCTCGCGCGGCGTCGAGACATTGTTCGCCGACAAGCCCGTCGGCTCGAAGAAGCGCGTGTTCTTGAGACCGAGCGCGCGCGCCTTCGCGTTCATGGCCGCCGTGAGCTGCGACGGCGAGAGCTTGACGGCCCGCCCGAGCGCCGGGATGGCGCGGTTGTCGGAGCCCATGAGCGCCGCGTGCAGAAGGTCGCGGTTGGAGAGCGTCATCCCGTCGAAGAGGCGTGAGCGCGCGCCGCCCCGCGCGACGTCGAGATCGGTCTTCTCGATCGTGGAGAGCCCGTCGAGCTCGAGGCCCTTGTCGGCGATGGTGAGGGCCGCCGCGAGCTTCGAGATCGAGGCGATGGGCCGCTCCTTGTCAGGGTTGCGCGCGTAGATCTCGCGGCCCGTCTCGTCGATGACGAGCGCGCCCAGCGCCTGCACGTTGGGCAGCCCGCCCCTCGTCGCGACGACGTGCCGCTCGAGGAACACATGGCCGCGTCGTTTGTGCCCCTTGGCGGCCCGTTTCTTGGCGGCCTTCTGGGGCGTCGCGCCCGCCGCGCGCTCGCCGCCGCCCGGGCCCAGCGTGAAGGCGAGCGCAATCCCCAGGACCAGGGCCTTTCCGACGGCGCGACGTCTCACCTCAGAAACGTTATAGGCGACGGCGGCCGTCGAGCAA
>DATKFB010000124.1:0-6536 GCA_035544435.1 Polyangia bacterium | reverse complement strand
TAGAGATCCGTTCCGACGCGCTCGAACGTGCGGCGATCCGAAGCTGCGCTCCTGCGCTCGTGGCGGCGATCGAGAATGCGAAAGTTCGACGACATGAAAAGGCCTCCTGGGGGATGTTTCCCTACATGTAAGTTCAATCGACCTCGGAGGTCAAATTTCTTTCCCGTTCTGCCGAAGGAGGTCCCCCGATCATTGACTCTTAGCGCCGCGCTGCTTGATAATCCGGCCTCCTTTGGGCGCGCCCGGCGCACTTCGTCTCCGACCCAGCCGCAAACTCCTGCCTTAGCCCGTTCCTGACGCCCCGTTGTCCGAACTGTGCCGCCCCGTTTCATTTCCCCCTTTCCACCCTTCAGCCCCAGCAGAGGAGCCAGGACATGCACCGCATGAAGATCGGGCTTGTCGCCGCCATCGTTTTGCTCGCGCTCACCGGCGGTCTTTATTCCGTTGTGACCAAAGAGCTCAAAGACACGGTCGTCCAGGAGGTGGAGACCGAGGTCGCGCGTGGGCAGCGGATGCACCAGTCGATAGCCCGTCTGGAGGCCCTCGATTTCGCCAATCTGGTCGCCAGCTTGAGCCACCGAGCCGCGATCGTCGGCGTGTTCGACAAGGCGGACGTCACCGGTCGGCGGCAGGCCGCCTTCGAGCAGTGCGAGGAGGTCAACTCCTTCTTGCAGAAAGGCGGCTCGCGCAAGGCCGACATCGTCGTCATCCTCGATTCGGCGGGCAAGGTCATCGCGCGCGACCTCAACGTCAACGCCATGTACGGCGAGGATCTGCGCTCGAAGTATCCGGCCGTCGCGCTCGCGCTGCGCGGCGAGGCTACGAAGGACATCTGGACCTTCGGCGGCCGGATGACGCGCGTCGCCGTCGCCCCGGTCATTCACCCGGACGGCAGTACGAAGGGCGCGCTGCTCGTGGGCTACGTCATCGACGCGCGCGACGCGCAGCTCAAGCGCGACCTGCTGGGCGTCGACGTCGGCTACTTCCACGACGGAAAGATGGCCACCTCGAGCTTCGTCTCGGAAGGCGCAGGTGAGAGCGCCAAGGAAGACGGCAACAAGACGCAGGCCCTCAACACGGTCCTCTTTCAAGCGGCCGAGAAGTGGGGGCAGGAGGCGGTTACCAAGGGCAAGCCCACCGACCTTTTCCACCTCTCCCTCGACGGACGCGAGTACGCGGCCATCGCGGCGCCGCTCCAGGGCAACGCCTTCAGCAAGACGAGCGGCGTCGTCGTCCTCAAGTCGGTCTCCGACATCCTCGAGCCTGTCTCCGACGTCGGCGTCAAGCTCATCGGCTTCGGCATCCTCGCTATCGTCGTGGCGTTGGGCGCGAGCGTCATGACGGCGCTGCGCTTCATCAAACCGCTCGACAAGATCGAGCTCGGCGTTGCCGAGATCATCAACGGCAACATCGACTACATGTTCAAGCCCGTGGGCCAGGACTTCGAGGGGCTCTCGAATGCGCTCAACGTCATGTTGGCGCGCCTGCTCGGCCGGGAAGAGCCGAACGAGGAAGAGGGCGAGGACGAGGCGGACGAGGCCAACAAGTGGAAGTCGGAGCAGATGCTCGTCGAGGAGGCGAGCGCAGCGGCGGCCGCCGGGGGCGATCCCGAGGCGGCGGCGCTCGGCCAGGAGGCCGAGCCGATCTACTTCGCGCGTATCTTCAACGAGTATAACACGGCGCTCAAGAGCCAGGGCAAGCCCACGAAGGGCATCACGGTCCAGGCCTTCACGGCGAAGTTGCGCCTCATCGAGGGCGGCCTGAAGCAAAAGTGGAAGTGCCGCATGGTCCGCTTCCGCGTCAACGCCAAGGGCGATCAGGTCACGCTCAAGCCCGTTCCCATCTTCTAGTAGCGTGGGGAAGGCTTCGCCATCCCCACGAGCCCCTCCCGCAGATCGGTTCGCAAGGTGAGCCGGCCCGGCGGAGCCGGGCCTCCCGATTTCCTGGACGCGCTCGCTTCGCTCCCTCTGACTCCTCGACCGCGTGTAAAGTTCCAAGGTGATCCTCACGGGGCTCGACGTGCTTTGCGCGGCGCGATTGGACCTCTTGCGGGGGCGGCGGGTGGGCGTGCTCTGTCATCCGGCGAGCGTCGACGGAAACCTGGTGCACGTCGTCGACCGGTTGGTGGCGGCGGGGGTGCGGCCCACGCGCCTCTTCGGGCCGGAGCACGGCGTGCGCGGCGAAGCCCAGGATATGGTCGGCGTCGAACACGGCAAGGACGCGCTCACGGGCATCCCCGTGACGAGCCTCTACGGCGAGACGTTCGAGTCGCTGACGCCGTCGGCCGCCGAGCTCGCGGAGGTCGACGTCCTCGTGACCGATCTGCAAGACGTCGGCAGCCGCTACTACACGTACGTGTGGACGATGGCGCTCGCGCTGCAGGCCGCGGCGCGCGCGGGCGTCGCCGTCGTCGTGCTCGATCGGCCGAACCCGCTCGGCGGCGTCGCGCTCGAGGGGGGCACCGTCGAGCCTCGCTGCGAATCCTTCGTGGGCCTGGGCGCCGTGCCCGTCCGTCACGGTCTCACGGCGGGCGAGCTCGCGCGCCTCGTGCGCGCGGGGATGCCGTGGGGCGCGCCGCGCTTCGGGCAACCGCTCGATTGCGACCTGACCGTCGTGCCCATGCGCGGGTGGCGGCGCGCGCACGCCTTCGACGACACGGGGCTGCCGTGGGTGCTGCCGTCGCCGAACATGCCGACGCTCGACACGGCGTTCGTCTATCCCGGCCAGTGCCTCGTCGAGGGCACGAACCTCTCGGAGGGGCGGGGCACGACGCGGCCGTTCGAGATCGTGGGGGCGCCGTTCCTCGACGGCACCCGGCTCGCCGCGCGGCTCGAGGCGCTCGCGTTGCCGGGCGTGCGCTTCCGCGCGCTGTCTTTCCGTCCCATGTTTCACAAGTTCGCGGGACGCTCGTGCGGCGGCGTCCAGCTCCACGTCACCGACCGGTCGGCCTTCCGCCCGTATCGGACGGGCCTGGCGCTGCTCGCGGCGGCGCGCGCCGAGGCGCCCGAGGAGTTCCGCTGGCGGACCGAGCCGTACGAGTTCGTCGCCGATCCGCCCGCGATCGATCTGCTGACGGGCAGCGACGCCGCGAGGCGCGCCATCGAAGGCGGCGCTTCGCTCGACGAGCTCGCGTCGGGCTTCGCCGAATTCGAGCGCTCGTTCGCCGAACGGCGCGCGCCGCACCTGCTGGCGGACTACGGCCCAGTTCGATGAAGGTCGCGCTCTTCGGCGGCAGCTTCAATCCTCCGCACATCGCGCACCAGATGGTCGCGCTCTACGTCCTCGAGACCGAGCGTCTCGACCAGCTCTGGTTCGTGCCCGCCTGGCGTCACCCCTTCCACAAGCCGCTCGCGCCGTTCGAGAACCGGCTGCGCATGTGCGAGCTCGCCGCCAAGGGCCTCGGCGCGCGGGTTCGCGTCACAGAGATCGAGCGCACGATCGGCGGCCCGAGTCGCACGCTCAACACGGTTCGGCGCCTGCGCAAGCTGCATCCCTCACACACGTATTCGCTCGTGATCGGGAGCGACGTCGCCGAGGAGGTCCCGACGTGGTACCGCGCGGCCGACCTGCAGGCGTTGTGCTCGTTCATCGTCGTCGGGCGGCGCGGCGCCAAGGGCGCGGCGGAGTACTCCGCCGTCACGATTCCCGAGGTGAGCTCCTCCGAAGTGCGCAAGCTGCTGCGCGCCGGCGAGTCCGCCGAGGGGCTCGTACCGCGCACCGTTCTCGACTACATATATCGCCACGGTCTTTACAGGGAGCCCGCATGACCAGCTACATGTCCGAAGCCGAAGTGAACGCGCGCGCTCTCTCCGAGGGCCCGCCCGAGCCCACGCCGTCCGTCTTCATCATGGGGGCCGGCGTCGTCGGCACAGCGCTGGCCGCCCGCCTCGTACGGGCCGGCATCCCCGTCATCGGGCTGCACGGGCGTCAGGTCGAGCTCACGGACGCGGCGCGCGCGATCTCGGGCGTCGTCGGCAGCACGGGCGAGATTCCCGACATCATGTCGGAGTCGGACGTCATCATCGTCTCGGTGCGCGACGAGCGCATCCGCGAGGTCGCGGAGCGGCTCGTCAACGAGAAGCGTCTGCGCCCGACGCAGGTCGTGCTGCACACGTCGGGCGCCAACGCCGCGGCCAGCGTGCTGGCCATCGCGCGGCCACACGTCCGCGCCGTCGGCACGCTGCACCCGCTCGTGTCGTTCGCCGACCCGCGCGTCGCCATCGAGCACATGCGCGAGGTCGCCTTCGGTATCGAGGGCGACGAGGCCGCCAAGGCCTTCGCGAAGCGCCTCGTTCGCGCCATGGGCGCGCGCGCCGTGTTCCTCGAGGCCGAGAACCTGCCCCTCTATCACGCGGGCGCCGTGCTGGCGTCGAACTACGTCGTCGCGCTCGCCGACATGGCGCAGCGGCTGCTCGTGACGGCGGGCGTGCCGCAGGACCAGGCGTTGCCCATGCTCATCCCGCTGCTGTCGAGCGTCGTGCAGAACCTCGCGCAGGTGGGCCTGCCCGCGGCGCTCACGGGACCCGTCGAGCGCGGCGACGTCTCTTCCGTCGAGCAGCACCTGCGCGTGCTCGAGGCGCGCGCGCCCGACCTGCTCGAGCTCTACCGCCTCGTGGGACGCGACGTGTTGCGGCTCGCGCGCGAGAAGTCACACCTCGAGCCCGAGATCGTCAAGCGGCTCGAGGCCCTCTTCGGCGCCGGGCGCGGGCCGCGAAACTGAGTCGTCTTCGACGGCGTCAAGTTCTTGGCGCGGCGCATTTCGCTGGCGCCCCGACCGTCGCCTCGGCTTACAATCATCCTCTTCTTTTCGGGAGCACGGCATGCACAAGCGGTTCGCCATCGGGTTCGTGGCTCTTCTCGCGCTGGCGCTCGCGGGCGCCGGGGCGCAGGCAGGCGGCAAGCCCGAGGACGTTTTCAAGGGGCGCATCATCATCACGAAGAAGCGGCTGCCCATGCGCTTCTCGTCGGCGGGCGCGTTCATCTCGGCCATCCAGGGCAGCAAGACCGATAAGATCTGGCCCACGGAGGAGGACGGCGCCGACAAGGGCATCTGGAACATCGAGTACATCGCCTTCTTCGCCCAGCCGCTCAACGACAGCGAGATCCAGGTCAAGTTCTTCGACATCACGTCGGGGAAGAAGTACGTGGCCGGCGACGCCCAGTACACGCGCGAGCGCGGCTCGCGCATCTTCAGCTCGAGCATCCAGCTCGCGAAGCCCGAGTTCGACGTGCGCAAGCACTACATGATGACGGCCGAGTCGCGCGGCCGCATCATCGCGACGACGAGCTTCTGGCTGCTCGGCAAGGGCGCGAACTACAGCGGCAAGGTCGAGTTCTCGGATTCCGACGCCAAAGGACACTAGAACCGCTTTCGAATTGACGCGATCGATCGGTCGTGATCAAAAATGGGGATGGCGGATCACTCAATCGATCTGAAGCGGCGTTTGGTAGAGGCTTACCGGTCTGGAAAGAGCGGTACTTATGCAGCGACGGCGGCTCTATTCGGGGTCTGAGAGGCCAGCGTCAGTCGGCTTCTCCGACGGCATCGAGAGACCGGCGACGTTATGCAGAAGCCGAGGGGTGGCAATAACCCTCGACGCGTGGACCTGGTCTGGCTGCGGCAGCACTTGGAGGCCCATCCGGACGGTCGCCTGATCGATCGCATCGAGGCTAAAGGAGAAGAAGAGCGGCATCAGGGTGGCGATCGGTACGATGTGGCTGGCCGTTCACGACTGCGGTTGGACGCATAAAAAGAGACCGAAAATTGCCCGCGAGCTCGACCGGTCGGACGTCCGCGCGAAACGGCAAGCATTCGTCGAGCTCCAGCCCCACCTCGACCCGACGAAGCTGATCTTCATCGACGAGTCGGGATTTCGACTCGGAACGCCGCCGAACTATAGGTGGGCGCCACTGGGGGAAAAGTCGGTCGGCCACGCGACCCACGGCGACTGGTGCACGATGACGATGATTTGCGCGATCGCGCTCGACGGCTGGCCGGGATTCGTGACCATCGACGCACCGACCGACGGAGACGTAGCCTACGTGCAACAGCAACTCGCGCCGCGATTGAACCAGGGTGACATCGTCGTCATGGACAATCTCAACGCGCACAAGCGACCTGACGTCATTGCAGCGATTCGCGCAGTCGGCGCCCAGGTCCTCTTCCTTCCGCCGTACTCACCTGAGTACAACCCGATCGAGAAAGCCTGGGCGAAGCTCAAGGACGTCCTGCGACGCCTGCCGACGCTCTCCCGTGATGCCTTCGATCACGCTGTGGCTTACGCGATGAGCCTCGTCTCTAACGCCGACGTCAGAGCCTGGACGATTTGCTGGCTACTCGCTCGGTTCAACTTGAAAGCGGTCCAGATCGCGCGCGCCCGGCAATTGACGTTACTTTGCCGTGGGGGTATTAAAGCGAGTCTCGTGAGACTCGCTTCGTTAGTGGTCGTGGTGCTGATCTCGGGGGGCGCGGCGCAGGGCGCGCAGTCGGCGAACGTCGGCGAGGCCAAGAAGGCCCAGAAGGTCAAGAAGGCCGC
>DATKFB010000123.1:0-8719 GCA_035544435.1 Polyangia bacterium | reverse complement strand
CACAATCCATGTTCAAATAAAATATTAATGTGACTATTTACATGGGAACACTTCTTGCTATACCTGAAACGGAAAAGGCTCAGATTTCGCGGCCCTGCGCGAAATCTGAGCCTCACTTCACGGGGAACTTCGGGCTAGGGGCGGACGAGATGTAAGGGGGAGACCTCCTCCCGGCGAAGCGCAAACTCGCGGCCCCGCCCGCAGAATCAGAGGATGGGGCCGTCAAGCCGCGAGTAGCGAAGTCAGCCGGTGGCGGCCGCCCATCGATACGAGGGCGCGCAGCGCCCGAGCGCGAGCGCCCCCCACCGCCACAGCCAAGGCCCCTCAGGCCGCCTTAGACTCCGCCCCCGTCGCCGCCTCGGTCGTCGTGATCCGCATCCCGTAAAACGAGCGCCACACGAAGACCACCGACACGAGGAAGAACACCGCCGCGAGCGTCGCCGACACGGGCCGCGACAACCCCACCGCGAGCTCGACCGCGAGCAGGCCGAAGAGCGTCGTGAACTTGATCACCGGGTTCATGGCCACCGACGACGTGTCTTTGAAGGGATCGCCCACGGTGTCGCCCACGACCGTCGCGGCGTGAAGCTCGGTGCCCTTCTCCTTGAGGTCGACCTCGACGAGCTTCTTGGCGTTGTCCCAGGCGCCGCCCGCGTTGGCCATGAAGATGGCCTGGAACAGGCCGAAGAGCGCGATCGAGATCAGGTAGCCGATGAAGAAGAAGGGCTCGAGGCAGGCGAAGGCGAGCGTGCTGAAGAAGATCGTGAGGAAGATGTTGAACATGCCCTTCTGGGCGTACTGCGTGCAAATCTCGACGACCTTCTTGCTATCGGAGATCGAGGCCTTCTCCGAGCTGTCGAGCTTGATGTTGCGCTTGATGAACTCGACGGCGCGGTAGGCGCCCGTGCTCACGGCCTGCGTCGACGCGCCCGTAAACCAGTAGATCACGGCGCCGCCCATGATGAGGCCGAGCAGGAAGGGCGGGTGGAGCATCGACAGCTTGTCGAGATCGACCGTCAGGCCCTGCGTGAGGCTCATGATGATCGAGAAGGTCATGGTGGTCGCGCCCACGACGGCCGTGCCGATGAGCACGGGCTTGGCCGTGGCCTTGAAGGTGTTGCCGGCGCCGTCGTTCTCCTCGAGCAGGTGCTTGGCGCGCTCGAAGTTCACGTCCCAACCGTAGGTCTTCTTGATCTCCTCCTTGACGCCCGGGATCGACTCGATGACCGACAGCTCGTAGACCGACTGCGCGTTGTCGGTGACGGGGCCGTACGAGTCGACGGCGATCGTCACGGGCCCCATGCCCAGGAAGCCGAACGCCACGAGCCCGAAGGCGAAGACCGCCGGCGCCTTCATGATCTCGCCGAGCCCGCCAAGGCTGACGCCGTAGGCGATGCCCATGAGCGTCACGATGACGACGCCCATCCAGTAGGCGCTGAAGTTGCCGGCCGTCAGGCCCGAGAGGATGTTGAGCGACGGGCCGCCCTCTCGCGAGGCCGTGACGACCTCCTTGACGTGCTTCGACGACGTCGAGGTGAAGACCTTGATGAGCTCGGGGATGATCGCGCCCGCGAGCGTGCCGCAGGTGATGATCGTCGAGAGCTTCCACCATAGCGTCTCGTCGCCGCCGAGGCCGAGGCGCGGCACGAGCAGGTACGACACGACGTAGGTCATGCCCACGGAGATGAGGGACGTCAGCCACACGAGCTGCGTGAGGGGCGACTCGAAGTTCATCTTGTCGGCGTTGCCGTAGCGGCCTTTGACGATGGCCTCGTTGAACAGGTACGATAGGCCGCTCGCGACGATCATCATGATGCGCATCGTGAAGATCCAGACGAGCAGCTGCACCTGGACCTCGGAGTCCGTCACGGCGAGCAGGATGAAGGTGATGAGCGCGACGCCCGTGACCCCGTAGGTCTCGAAGCCGTCGGCGCTGGGGCCCACGGAGTCGCCGGCGTTGTCACCCGTGCAGTCGGCGATGACGCCCGGGTTGCGCGCGTCGTCCTCCTTGATGTTGAAGACGATCTTCATGAGGTCCGACCCGATGTCGGCGATCTTCGTGAAGATGCCGCCCGCGATGCGCAGCGCCGAAGCGCCCAGCGACTCGCCGATGGCGAAGCCGATGAAACACGAGCCCGCGTAGTCCCTGGGCAAGAACAGCAGGATGCACAACATCATGAAGAGCTCGACGCTGATGAGCAGCATGCCGATGCTCATGCCGGCCTTGAGCGGGATGGCGTAGCAGGGGTAGGGCTTGCCCTTGAGGCTCGCGAAGGCCGTGCGCGAGTTCGCGAACGTGTTGATGCGGATGCCGAACCAGGCGACGCCGTAGCTGCCGCCGATGCCGATGAGGCTGAACAGGAGGATGACGACGACCTTGGACGCCTCGAAGTGCCGCAGGACACCGAAGTAGAAGACCATGATGACGCCGATGAAGACCTCGAGCAGCAGGATGAACTTGCCCTGCGTGATGAGGTACGTCTTGCACGTCTCGTAGATGAGCTCCGAGATCTCGAGCATGGCCTTGTGGACCGGCATGGCGCGCAGCTGCCGGAAGATCACGAGGCCGAAGGCGAGGCCCAGCAAGCAGACCGCGAGCCCGCCCGTGAGCAGCGTGCTGCCCGGAAGCGCGCCGAGGAAGTGCACCTTGCCGAGGTCCGGCAGCACGAGGCTCGCCTCGCCGCCGCCCTCGTGGTGGGCGGCGGCGCCGGAGGCGCCCTCGGGGTCGAGGCCCGCGGCGCGCACGGGCAGCGCCACGAGCGTGAGGGCGATGAGCCCCAGCCACGCGGCCATGGTGCGGAATGTCGGCAAGCAGGCGACGCGAGCGAATCGTGGCATGTCCAGGGATCTCCTGAGCTGGGAAGCCCGGTGGGAGTGTCGCAAAGGCCGCCCCCGGAAACAAAAAAGGCGCCCTTTCGGGCGCCCTGTATAGAACTTCGAAGCCGGGAAGTAAAGTCGGCGGCGTCCTTAATTAATCTCCCTTGGCTTTGAGGACGAGGAGGCGATAGTTCGCGTAGCCCGCCTGGCCGCACGAGTAGATGACCTCGGTGAGCAGGCGGTACGGGGTCGTCTGGTCGGCCACGATCATCAACTGGGCCTCGAACTTCTGCCCTGTCAGGTCGGCGACCTTCTTCTCGCGCTTGGCGTGCTTCTCGAGGATCTCGACGAGCGGCGTGATGTAGTAGCCGTTCTCGCCGTCGCGCTTGACGGTGGGATCCACCTTGCCGACGTTGATGGGGGCGATGGCGTCTCCTTCAACGAGGATCACCTTCTTGGTGACGACGACGCTGACGGCCAGCTTGGGCTTGAGCAGCGTTGTCGACTTCGGGGGCGAGAGGTTGGAGTCGAAGGTGAGGTTCGACGTGCTCGAGGCGAACGACTTGAGCAAGAAAACGAGGATGATCGTCATCATGTCCATCATGGGCGTGATGTTGAGGTCCTTGATGACCTCCGGTTCGTCCAGCTTCCGGGCGTAGGACCGGATGGCCTTCTTGCCCTCGAGGCGAGAGATGACCTGCGGCGACTCGGCGTGCCCCGGCACTTAGAGGATCCCCGCTGCGAAGGAGATGTCAGGGAACAAGATCTTGCCCTCGTCGGTGATGCGCATGGCATCCAGCGTGGCGACGACGACGTCGTAGGGGATGTTCGCGTCGGCGCTAAAGTTCGCCTTCGTTTCCGTGGCGTTGTCGGGCGCGGACTTGATCTCCTTGAGCTTGGTCGTGAGCGACTTGTAGTCGTACTGACCGTTCGGCAGCTTCGTGACGATGGGGAGCACGCCCCCCGAGGCCGCGACCGTGAACCCACTAGCGCCCACGGAGACCGTGAGGTTGAGCGGCGGCTTGTCGGGTGGCGGGTTGTCCTCGGCGGAGGCTCCACCGCCCGAGATGCTCGGCACGCTGACATTGATGTTGGCCAGTGAGACCTGGTTGATCATCGACGCGAGGAGGAAAATGATGATGTTCGTGACGATGTCCATGTAGGGGACGAGGTTGAGCTCGCCCGCCTCCTCCTCGATTTCCTCGACGTGGTCTCGCATGCGTCGGCATGCGGCCCGTACCTGGCTTCTCGTCATTGAGCGCCTCGCCGTTTCATCCGCGGGTCAGTCGGCGCCAGAGGTGGTCGCCGGGACATCGACATCGCGATGGTCGACATTGCGGGTTGTGGAATTGATCAGGCCTTCGCGCCGCCCGACGCTGACTCAGCCAGGAGGTTCTCAAGCTTGAGGGCAAAGCCTTCCAGATCGCCGACCTGCTTCTTCGAAGCCGACGACAGGATGGCGTGCGCGATGATGCAGCTGACGGCGATGCCGAGCCCCATTGCGGTGTTGTTGAGCGCCTCGGAGATACCTTTGGCGAGCAGCGACGACCGCTCCTCCGGCTTGGCGGCGGCGACGGCGCCGAACGCTCGGATGAGGCCGACGACGGTGCCGAGGAGGCCGACGAGGGTCGCGATGTTGGCGATCGACCACAGGATCTGGACGCGCTTCTTGAGCAGCGGCGTCACGTCGACGAGCGTCTCCTCGATGGCCTGCGCGATGGCGATCTCGCCCCGGTGCACGCGCTGGAGGCCGGCGCGCGCCACCTGCGCCACGGGGGCCTCCGTCGCCGAGCAGAGCTTGACGGCGCGGTCGATGTTGTTCGCGAGGACGAGCTTCCTGATCTGCTCCAGGAAGGCTCTCGCGTTCACCGAGCCCTTGCCCAGGAAGAAGATGGCGCGGTCAAGGATGAGCGACAAGGCGATGACGGACACCACGAGGTTGATGTACATCAGGGTGCCGCCTTCTTCGAGAAACCTGGCGAGTCCTTGCATCTCTTCTGTCTCCTCGCGGGCGCACGGGGCGCCGCCATCGACTCAGGGGTTAACTACGGGGTGAGGTGAAAACCGGAACGGGGCGGAGTGGCAGTCTCGGTGAGGGTGGAGCGGGTGGAGCTTGCGGGGCGGGCTCCCGCAGGGGAGCTATGAAACGGACGGATATGAAAACGGATGCGCAATCTTATCGGTGTGGCGGATGGTGTCAAGCTCTCCGAATCGGCGCCTTTGCGCTTCGCCTTAGGCTCCGCGCGCATTTTTTTGAGACTTTTTGGACGTGAGCTCTCAGGGGCTTTGGGGAGAGGGCTTGTCTGCCGGGACGGGGGCCGGTTCGATGTGAATCACTACGTCGGAAAGTTCTGGAAACTTAACCCGCAGTTGCGCCTCGATCTCGCGCGCGAGCCGGTGCGCGGAGGTCAGGCTCATGTCCGCGCCGACCTGAAGGTGGAGATCGAGCTCGACCGCGTGGCGCACGCCGCGCGAGCGCACGCGATGCACGTCGCGCACGCCGGGCATGTCGCGCGCGACGGCGATGACGCCCTCGGGATCGAGCACGGCCGCGTCTATCAAGATGGGGACGTTCTCCTTGAACACTTCCCAGGCGACATGGCTCACGAGGGCGACGAGAACGAGCGTCGCGACGCCGTCGGCCCACGCGAAGCCCGCGCGAACGGCCAAAAAGGACGCCACGACGGCGGCCGAGGCGTAGAGGTCGGACTTCGTGTGCTGGGCGTCGGCGTGGAGCAACGTGCTGCCGAGCTCGTGCGCCTTGCGGTGCTCGTAACGGGTCACGAAGACGTTGACGACCATCGTCGCGATGACGACAACGAAGCCGGCCACGCCGATCTGCGGGGGCGTGCCGTGGCCGCGCAGCGACTCGATGGCCGCCACGGCGAACTCGAACATGCCGATGACGATGAGCACGCCAATGCCGAGCGCCGCGAGGATCTCGATCTTGCGGCGGCCGTAGGGGTGGCGCTCGTCAGCGGGCACGGCGGCCCAGTGCAACCCAAAGAGCGCGAGCACGTTCCCCGACGCATCGAGGATCGAGTGCAGCGAGTCCGTGCCCACGGAGAGCGAGTGGGAGGCGTAGCCGTAGAGCGCCTTCGCGATGGCGACGGCGGCGTTCAGGAACAGCGTGATGATGAAGACGCGCCGCACGGCCCGGCCGCGTACGCGCGCGACCGTCGCGATCGCCGCAGCGTCGGTCGGCGCCGCACAGTCTTCAGAATTGTTCATCGGAGAAACGCGCTCCCGTCGCGGCCGTCTTGAAGGCCGGGGGTAGCGTACCTCGCCGGAAGGGCGTGAGGCGACTGCCGGGCTTACTGGGCGCCGCCGGCAGGCCCTTGTCGGGATCGGCGCGCGCGAACACGATGCCGGGCGGGACCGCGAAGTCGCGCACCGGCCGGCCCTTCATCGCCTCTTTCATGTAGGCGAGCCAGATGGGCAGCGCGACCTGCCCGCCCGTGGCGTCGTGCGCGACGGGCTTGAAGTCGTCGCGGCCCACCCAGACGCCGCACAGGAGGTCGGGCGTGAACCCGAAGAACCAGGCGTCGCGGTAGTTCGTCGAGGTGCCCGTCTTTCCGGCGGCGGGGCGACCGAGCTCGCGCGCCTTCTTGGCCGTCCCGATCTCGACGACGCCCTTCATGAGGTCGGTCACGATGTAGGCCGTCTCGGGCGTGAGCCTGCGCGCCCGAGAGGCCGCCGCGTCGTGCTGCTCGAGGACGTGGCCGTCGGCGTCGGTCAGCTTCGTGATGAAGAGCGGCGTGACCTCCTCGCCGCCCGCGGGGAAGGTGGCGAGGCCGTAGGCCACCTCCTCGAGCGTGAGGTCGGCCGTGCCGAGCGCCAGCGAGAGCGCGTGCGGCAGCGCCGAGCGGATGCCGAGCTTGCGCATCGTCTCGATGACCGAGTCCACGCCCATCTGGGCCACGAGCTGCGCCGAGACCGTGTTGACGCTCTTGGCGATGGCCGTGCGCAGCGTGAGCGGGCCGAGGTAGTCGCGTTTGTAGTTGTGCGGCGCCCAGACGCCCGAAGCGGTCTTGAACTTCACGGGCGCGTCGTACTTGATCGTGAGCTCGTTCATGCCGTGGTCGATGGCGGTGGCATAGATGAAGGGCTTCATCGCTGAGCCGATCTGGCGGTGGGCCTGAACGGCGCGGTTGAACTGGCTCTTGCCGTAGTCGTAGCCGCCAACCATGGAGACGAGGCGGCCGTTCGCCGGGTCGAGCGCGATGAGCGCGCCCTGAACGTCGGGCGCGGTCGCGAGCGCCGCCACAAGCTTCTGCGACTTCCTGCCGTCGGGCACCGACAGGAAGCGCACGGGCAGCACGTCGCCGACCTCGACGCGGGCGGCGCGCGTCTCGCTCGCGCCGAGGCGCGCCTCGTCGGCGGGCTCGAGCCCGACGGACAGGCCGCCCGAGGCGAGCGCGACCTTCTTGCCGACGGCCGTCACGACGGCAGCGTACGTGGTGTCTGGATCGACGGGGAAGCTCGGCTTGCCGAGGCCTTTGCGGCGGGCCTCGGCGTCGGCCTTGCGCCGCGCGGCCCAGGCTTCGCCGACGACGTACTTGGCCATGGGCTCGGGCAGGCGCGCGCCCGCGCCCGGCGTCGTTGCGTCGACGAGCGCCGCCTGCGGATCGCCCATCATGAGGTGGTCGTCTTGTTCCTCGTCGTCGAGGAGGTAGCCCGCGGGCCCGAACGGGCGCGGGCGGCCGCGCAGGAGGCGGCGGCGCTGGTCGGCGTCGAGGTGCGCGATGGGGCCGGAGAAGCCGATGCGGCGCTGCAAATCCTCGAGGCCGGCGCGCAGGGCCGCCTCGGCCACGCGCTGCTTTCGCATGTCGAGCGTCGTGTACACGCGCAGGCCGCGCTCGAGCAGCTCCTCGTCGCCGTAGTTGTCGGCGACGTGGCGGCGGATGGTCTCGACGAAGTAGGGCGCCGCGACGTTCGTGAGATTGCGCTCGCGCGAGACGAGCACGAGCGCCTCGTGGCGCGCCGTCTCGGCCTGCGCGGGCGACAGGAACCCGAGCTCCAGCATCTGGTCGATGACGTAGTGCTGGCGCCCTTGCGCGCGCGCGAAGTCGTGAAAGGGCGTCGCACGTCCCGGCGCCTTGGGCAGGCCCGCCAGCATGGCCGCCTCGGCGGCAGAGAGGTTGGCCACGTCCTTGCCGAAGTACGACGCGGCGGCGGCGGCGACGCCGTAGGCCCCGTGCCCCAGATAAACGTGGTTGAGATAGATGCCGAGGATCTGGTCCTTCGACAGGCGCGCCTCGATGCGGTGCGCCAGCATTGCCTCGCGCACCTTGCGACCGAGCGAGCGCTCCTGGCCGACGATGAGCAGCTTGGCGACCTGCTGCGTGATTGTCGAGCCACCCTGGACCACGTGGCCGGCGCGCAGGTTGGCCCAGGCGGCGCGCGTGATGCCGAGGTAATCGATGCCGCCGTGCGAATAGAAGCGGATGTCCTCGGCGGCCACGAAGGCCTGCTTGACGATGCGCGGGATCTGGTCGACGGGCAGGAGCGTGCGCTTTTCGACGTAGAACTGCCCGATGAGCTCGCCGTCGGCGCTCCAGACCTGGCTCGCGCGCAGCGGGCGGTAGTCGGTGACGACGTCGAGGTGCGGCGGCAGGTCGGACGCGAACTTCCGGTAGGCGCGATAGCCCAGGACCGTCGCGGCGATGCCCACGACGACGGTCGTGACGCCGACCGCCTTGAGGGCGACGCGCAGCCGGCGGCGGAAACTTGCCATTGGCGCGCTTGCCTTCACCATTCGTCTATGGGCCGCGCGCGCCGTTTCGTCAATTTTAGCGGGGCCCGGCTCGCTGCCGCTCGCGGCCCCCGCGCCCCCTCGCCGCGCGCGGCAAAGCCGCGCTGCGCTCGCCCGCTCCGCCGAACGTTCATCGGTCTAGTCACA